>CANJEC010000005.1 GCA_947473395.1 Actinomycetota bacterium
GCAGTTCGCCTCGCAGCGCTATCTGGAGCCAAGGCAGTGTTCGTGTGGTCCCATGATTCGGTCGGGGTTGGCGAGGATGGCCCCACGCATCAGCCCGTAGAACAAGTCATGTCCTTGCGACTGATCCCACAGCTCACGGTGCTGAGACCGGCCGATGGCAATGAGGTGGCAGCAGCATGGAAGGTGATCATTGAAGGCGAGGGACCGTGCGCTCTGATTCTGAGTCGCCAAAACACACCAGTCCTACCCGGGACCAAGGAGCTCGCAGCTCAGGGAGTTGCTCGCGGTGGGTACACGCTGATGGACTCGCCGAGCCCCGCAGCAATTCTGGTTGCAACCGGAACTGAGGTTGCCGTGGCCGTTGAGGCTGCAGAAATGCTCGCTACAGAGGGGATTTCGACCCGAGTGGTATCGCTGCCAAGTTGGGAACTCTTCGAGGCTCAAGATGACCAGTACCGGTTATCGGTCCTGCCAGCGGGAATACCGACTGTCTCGGTTGAAGCCGGCGTCACCTTGGGGTGGTCACGATATGCATCAGCAAATGTTGGAATCGACCGATTTGGCGCCTCGGCGCCAGGTAGCCGAGTGCTGGACGAGTTGGGAATCAATCCGGCTCATGTGGCGCAAGTGGTACGAATCCAACTCGCCTAGCCCGGAAATCGCTCGAGCGGTCAGGCCCTAGAGTGACGGGAATGTCAAAGCTGAATGAGTTATTCGAGCGTCAGGGCCAAAGCCCCTGGTTGGACAATCTGAAACGCGACTGGCTGACTTCGGGTGAGATTCAGCAGTGGATCGATGCCGGGGTTCGAGGGATCACCTCAAACCCGTCAATTTTTCAAAAGGCCATTGAGTCGAGCGAGGCCTACACCGCGCAGTTAGCCGAGCTAGTGGCCGGTGGATTTAGCGTTGAGGATTCCTATTGGGAACTCGTCCTGCAAGATATCGATTCAGCTCTTGGTCTCTTGCGACCGCTCTTTGATCAGTCGAATGGCTCCGATGGGTTTGTCTCCCTTGAGGTAAATCCGTTGCTGGCGAGAGATACCAAACGCACCGAGGAGCAAGCACGATCTTTGTGGGATCGAGTGAACCAGCCCAACCTGCTGGTCAAGATTCCCGCCACAAAAGAAGGATTACCAGCCATCTCGCAGATGATCTCCGAGGGTAGAAGCATCAACGTAACGTTGATCTTCAGTCTGGATCGATATGCCGAAGTCATGGAGGCGTACATCTCTGGTCTGGAGACTGCCCTAGCAAATGGCACTGAAGACCTGTCTCACATTAGTTCCGTCGGCAGTTTCTTTATCAGTCGTGTGGACACAGAGGTGGACGCCCGCCTGCTCGCTGAGGGCAGCCCCGAGGCAGTTGCTCTGCGGGGCACAGCAGCAGTCACCCAAGGGAAATTGGCCTATGCGGCCTTTGCTCGGACCTTTAGCGGCCCGCGCTGGGATCGCCTCTCGGCTCACGGCGCACGAGTTCAGCGTCCACTCTGGGCCTCGACCTCGACCAAGAACCCCGACCTAGCCGACACGCTCTATGTGGATTCGTTAATTGGTCCACATAGCGTCAATACGCTGCCGGATGCCACCCTTCGTTCCTTCGAAGACCATGGCACAGTTGAGCGAACGGTGGACTCAGACCCATTGGTTGCGCAGCAGACTTGGCAACGACTAGGCGAGATCGTGGATCTAGACGATGTTGCACACGTGCTCGAAGCACAGGGCGTTGAGGCCTTCGAGAAGAGCTTCCTCGATTTGTTAGAAGTGCTCGCCCACCGCTGCGAGTCGCTGGGAAGCAGCTAGTTCTCAAGTTGAACTTAGATAGTTCGCAAATTGAACTTAGTTGGTTCGCAATCTGAACCCAGCTACTGTTCCGGGATGTCCACGGCCAACAATTCAGCCAGCGCACCCCAGCATCAGCCTCCAGGGTGTTCCATCGAAGCAGCACTCGAGATTGTTCGGGACCGCTGGACCATCCTGATTTTGCGCGACGCATTTCGAGGCATTCGAAGATTCGATGACCTTCGTAGGGACTTAGAAATTCCCCGAGCCATTCTGGCCGATCGTCTGCGTTCGCTGGTTGAGAGCGGTGTGTTCGTCAAGCGGCAATATCAGCAGCGCCCGGAACGATTCGAATATCGCCTCACACCGATGGGTATGGAACTCTCGCCGATTCTGGTCTCACTCATGCAGTGGGGTGACCGCTGGCTTTCGGGTGAGGAAGGCCCACCGCGCTTGCTAGTGCATGAGCCCTGCGCCACCGAGATCGACATGAGTTTCTACTGCTGGACATGTGAGGAAGCATTCTCGCCGACTCAGATCAGCAGCCAACCTGGCGCAGTTACTGCCCGAGCCCTTCACAGCCAGCCAGCCCTTCACAGCCAGCCAGTCCTTCAAGAGGGCGACCTCAAAAACAACGGAGCAACCGAATCGTGAATCTGCACCAAGGCCTTCTCGAAGTACCGCTGGGCGAGTTGATGCAGCGCGCAACCTCGTTGCGCGACAGCACCACCGGAACCCGGGTGACCTACTCCCCGAAAGTCTTCATCCCGCTCACAAAGCTTTGCCAAGACAAGTGCGGCTATTGCACCTTTGCTCAGCCACCGGCGCGAGTTGAGGCTCCCTTTCTGAGCGCCGCTGAAGTGCTCGCAATCGCAAAACAAGGTGCGCGTGCAGGATGCCATGAGGCACTCTTTACCCTTGGTGAGCGGCCGGAGTTGCGCTACCCCGTGGCCGCCACTTGGCTCCACGAGCACGGCTATGGATCAACCATTGAGTACCTCGCCGCCATGTGCGAACTCGTCTTAGAAAAGACGGGTCTGTTGCCGCATGCGAACGCTGGTGCACTGTCCGAGGATGAACTCGCCCTGCTTCGACGGGTTTCGCCATCCCAAGGAATGATGATCGAGTCGCTCAATCCAGATCTCTCCTGTCACCTCGGATCACCCGACAAAACTCCCGAGCGCAGGCTGCTCACCCTTGAATCAGCCGGGCGTCTTCAGATTCCATTTACGACAGGAATACTCGTTGGGATTGGAGAATCCCGCGCAGACCGCGTGCAAGCACTCGAAGCCATTGCTGATTCGCATCGGCGACATGGCCACATTCAAGAAGTCATTGTCCAGAACTTCCTTCCAAAGGAGGGAACTTCTATGCACAAATCACCACCCTGCCCTCAGGACGAATACCTCGAGGCTCTTGCACTTGCCCGCCTTATCCTTCCGACGCAGATTCACCTGCAGGCGCCTCCCAATCTGTCCGAGGATTTCGCCAGGCTGCTTGACGCGGGCATCGACGACTGGGGTGGCGTGTCTCCGATTACTGCAGACCATGTCAACCCGGAGCGGCCGTGGCCGGAACTCGATCGCTTAGAAGATGTCAGCCGATCTGCCGGCTTTGCATTGGCACCCCGTCTGACGATTTACCCCGAGTTTGCTCTGCAACCCGAGCGTTTTCTGGACGCGAACCTGCGATTTGCGGTTATGGACCGCTCCGATGCCGAGGGCCTTGGCAGGGATGATCCTGGGTCAGTCTTTCCTGAGAAGATGACTGCGAAACAAGACGCAGGGACTGGTGCAGAGGTGATCAGCATTTCTGCCCGCGGCGAGAGTTCAACGGCCTGGTATTCCGGTGCTGCAGTTTCACCACCGATACTGGTTCCTAGCACCACGCCTAACCGGCTGACTCGTGGCGCCGTGCACGAGGTTCTTCAGGGTGTACTACTCGGCCAAGAAGTCGGACAGCCCGAGATTGTGACGCTCTTCTCTGCACGCGGCTCCGAGGTAGCTGCAGTCGCAGAGGTAGCGAATGAGCTTCGCAAGCGTGCCGTCGGAGACACCGTCACCTATGTCAAGAATCGCAATATCAACTACACCAATGTCTGCACCTTCAAATGTAAATTCTGCGGATTCTCGAAAGGTCCCCTCAGCCTGAACCTTCGCGGAACTCCCTACTTGCTCACCTTGGAAGATATGCAAGAGCGTGTCCGTGAGGCCCGAGATGTAGGTGCCACAGAGGTTTGTTTGGTGGGAGGGATCCATCCCAGCTTTGACGGGGATTACTACATCGATGTGTGTAAGGCCGTGAAGCAAGCTGTTCCAGACATGCATCTTCATGCGTTCACAGCCCTAGAAGTGACCGAAGGTGCGAAGCGGCTTGGCGAACCGCTCGATATCTACCTACAGCGACTCATGGATGCAGGGTTACGGTCCCTACCTGGAACGGCTGCAGAGATTCTTGATGATGAAGTTCGAGCAGTTCTGTGCCCCGACAAAATCAACACACAAGAGTGGCTCGAGGCGCACCGCATTGCGCATTCCCTGGGGTTGCGCTCCAACGTGACAATCATGTTCGGGTCAATTGAGCACCCCATTAGTTGGGCTCGCCACTTACTCGCCACGCGGGATCTGCAAAAAGAAACCGGCGGATTCACCGAGTTCGTCGGACTGCCATTTGTTCATATGGCAACCCCGTTGTATCTGCAACGCAACTCCCGGCGAGGCCCCACATTTAGAGAGGTGCTGCTGATGCACGCCGTGGCCAGAATCACCTATCACGGCTACATCGACAACATTCAAGGATCCTGGGTGAAGCTCGGCCTAGAAGGGATTGCGCAACTTCTGCAAGCGGGAGTCAACGACCTTGGCGGCACGCTGATGGACGAGAACATCTCTCGTGCCGCAGGCGCGAGCCACGGAACAGACGTCACCCCTGAGGACTTCCGCAATCTTGTCGAACCCCTCGGACGCACCCTTGAACAACGGACCACACTCTATGGACGCCCGAAGAATGGACGCCCAAAGAATGGACGCCCTGCGACCGAAGAAGTAGCCGCTGTTTCGGTGTAACGCTCAGCAGGTCTGCTCGGTACCCTGAACCCAGCTAGGCGCAAGGCACCGCGCGCAGTTGCAATATGGGCGCTGCAGACCCTGGCAACACAGCAGGGAACTCATCGGTCGCGGCGCAAACTAAGGAATCGGGGAAGCTCACAACTATTCGACCCGCTGCGTCGAGTGGCACTACGAGCACTGCTGCAGGTCCCGAGGAGGTGAACTGTTGCACCCCTGGGTTCACTCGAATCGGTAGCCGCGCAGAGGCTGGGCTCGATGCGACGTACTCAGCCTGAGCGCTACTCAAGGCCGGGTATGCAGCTTGACCTTGGGGTGTGGTCCATGAAACCACTAGGGCCTGACCCGCCACATCTTGGGAATCAGGATCAGTTGGGTTTGAGTAACGAGCAGGCAGGACTGTAATCACCTGAGTGCGCTCTAGTCGCTCTGAGTAGCCTCCCTGACCAGCGCAGGTGTCAAGAACCACTCGGAGGGTGTACTGCCCAGGGGTGCTATAGCTGAAGCGCGAGATGGTCTCTCCTCGGGCCGGCAACCCAGCAGTGTCGCAGCTCTGGCTAAGGGTAGGCGTCACCTCAGAGGCCAGCACCGGGTCGCCCCAGTTCTGGATTTGATGAGGCGCTGCGTAGCCAAGGGCCAGGTCAGGATCCGACCAACGCACAGTCGCTTCGATCACGGATCCGGCCTCAATCTGGCTAGACGAGACAACGAGTTCGGCAGTCATTGGCTGATTCTGAAACGGAGCCACAGTGCTCGGTGCAGCGGCCACGATCGATTCGGGACCAAGAGGGGGAGCAACAAGAACTGCTGTTGTCACGGGGACAGTGGCAACTGGTGGCACCGTGCTGCTCTGCGGAGCAGTCTGTAGACCTTGGGGCGCCGTTGTTGTTGTAGATGTCACCCGAAGAGCAGACTCCTCGGATTTGTCTGCCAGAACTGAATCCGGAGTTGGATCGCGCAGAAGTGTCCAAGAACCCACAAGCAGGAGTAGGAGCAACACAGCCGAGGCTCCGCCGAGTACTCGCCGACGGGACCGGCGGGCTAGGCGAAGCTCTTCGACGCGAGCCGCTGCAGCGCGTGTGTCGACTCCCGGCTCAGCAAGCCCCTGTAGCAAGATTCGTTGCTGTTCAGCAGAAGGCGCCTTGGGCTCGTCGAGTTCACTCACTTCGGTGGCCACGGAACTCATGAGTGCATGGCTTTAAACTTTGGCCCCAGGCCGAGCACTTGGCGGTCATGGAATCGTTTGCCGATACGGTTGATCGAACTCAAGGCGCGATCCAAGGAAAGTCCCAGTGCTGAAGCGGCCTGACTAGGGCTCAGCCCAGCGGCAAAAACCAAAAGCCCAACGCGGCGATCCGAGCGGCGCATCTCGCTCAATGTGGCCTGCAATTCGCAGAGCGGCAACTCGCCGAAGAACCCAGTCTCGGCGGGCAGGAGTCCCAGCGGAACAGATACCAGTGACTGATCTCCGAGTAGGGCCTCGAGGCATACATCTGCCATCTCACAGCAAATTCTGGACAAGGTCTTCTCGTCTTGGCGCAGGGGCCTTGGCAATTCCACAAACACGTTGACTGCTAGCTCCTCTGCTGTGGCGACACTTCGCTCCAGGTCATGGCCTTCGCGATCCAAGATTCGTCTTCCTAGCCCGACGGCAATCGGAAAGAGCAGATCAAAGTCATCCTCCTGTGCAGGATGCGAACGCTTGCGGTCCTGAGACGGGCTCTCGCTCAAGCTAGGACCCTGGGTGGAACTCGCCATACACACAAGGTAGCTCCGGCCTGGCTCTTTGGTGGGTACTCTTGTGGCCGTGCTTACCCCTACTCATTCATCGCCTGAACCTTCGTTACGAGAATGGGTGTCCTTCGAGTTCGAGGGGGATACATATCTTTTCGATGCGACGTTCCTCAGAAGCAACTGGAGTTGCATCTTCGGGCAAGGCTGCCAAGGGATTTTGGATGAGGACGCCACTGAGCTTGGGCAGGGATGCTGTTCCCACGGCGCCCACTTTGCCGATTCACCAGACCGAAAGCGGGTTCGCAAAGCATCCGCTCGCCTGACCGCCGAACAGTGGCAGTTCAAAGATGAGGCAGAGCAGCTCGGAGGCCCGTTCCAAAAGAACAAGGCGGGCGAATCAATGACTCGCGTACACAACGAGGCTTGCATCTTTTTGAATCGACCCGATTTTCATATTGGAGCCGGTTGCGCACTGCATGTTGGTGCAGTCGATGCGGGCGAGAGTTTCCTTGATTGGAAACCAGAGGTCTGCTGGCAGCTGCCACTACGACTTGCCCATCAAATTGACGAGGTAGGCCACACCACATGGACCCTGCGCGAGTGGATGCGCCGAGACTGGGGTGAGGGCGGCGAGGAGTTTCACTGGTGGTGCACCGAAAGCCCCGAAGCCTTTGTTGGGGCGGATTCTGTAGCAGTGACCCTGAGCGAGGAGATCATCCGACTTGTTGGCCCCGTGGTCTACGACGGGCTCCTTGAGGCATTGGGCCAACCTCAGCCCGCAACCTGGGTACCTCACCCGGCCGTTCGCAGAACCTCCACTCTCTAGCAGAAGGTCCTCTCTGTAGCAGCAGAGCCAGCAACCCCAACGGGTGCCCACTACAGATCGAATCTTAAGAAGATCCCTCAGCGGGTCGATACTGCGTCATGGCATCATTCTCATCGGCAGAACTCACCGCCGCAGCAGTGGCAGACGGAATGATCTTCCCTGAGTTTGTGATCGATCAACTCGTAGCCGCAATAGATTCAGGAAAGCACGTCATTCTGACTGGGCCCCCTGGAACCGGTAAGACAACGTTGGCATATCTAGCTGCGGAACAGGCCCGACACGCCATGATGTGTACGGGATACCAGCCAACCACTGCTACTTCCGAGTGGACCACTTTTGAGACCATCGGAGGCCTTCAGCCCTCACCCGAAGGGTTGATCTTTCGCCCAGGACTTTTTGTCGAGGCAATCGAGGCGGGAAAGTGGCTCGTCATTGACGAGTTGAACCGATCCAATTTTGATCGTGCGTTCGGGCAGCTGTTCACGGTGCTCTCTGGATCGCCTGTGGTGCTTCCCTTCCGCAGGTCAGGTCAGGTGAAGCCCATCTCACTCGTGCCACACGGGGCCGAGACTCCCGAAGGAACCGATCCGATTCGCGTTCCGGCGAGTTGGCGGATCATCGCAACGATGAACGCCATGGATAAGCACCTGCTCTTTGATATGTCCTATGCGCTGATGCGGCGGTTTGCATTCATCGAGGTTGGGACGCCACCCGAGGCCGTCTATGAGCAACTCCTTGGAGGGCCCGAAAGCGTCATTCGCAACTTGTTGCCCCTTCGCACCCTCAAAGATCTTGGGCCTGCCATCTATGTGGACGCAGCTAGGTACGCTCAACGCAGGGCTCAGGATGGCATTACAGACTCGCGCCTTGTCTACGAGGTTTTCTACGCCTACTTCCTGCCTCAGTTCGAGGGCATGGATCACCGGCAGGGTCTTCGGCTGCATCGACTGCTCTCGGAGCGCCTCGATCCCGCCGAGCAGGCCGAGTCGCACCGTGTGATCTCGGAGCTTCTTGGGGAGGAACTGCTTTTCTAATGCTTCCAGAACCCGAATCGAACCACGGCAACACTCTTAGCTCGAAAAGCCCTACTGCGGAAGTTTGGTCGCGACGAATACCTAGTTCGGACTCTGCTCTTTGCATCTCGGCGCTACTCGGACTGCCGGGCGATCAAGCAGAAGACATCGTTGCTGTGACAGTTGCAGGCTCTGATTCGGCTTGGGCATTTCTTGTGCAACTAGATCAGAGTCTGAGTTCCATGAAGGTCTCTTCTGAGCATGTGGCTCAACGCTGCGTCAACTCTGTACGTGGGTCTGTTTTGTGGTCAGAAACCATCACTGCACGTGCCAGTGCACTTGGAAACGAGGACATCTTTGTCTGCTCGGTTCCATCGCGGAGCTTTGACACGCCAGCGAATCGCTGGTTAGCGGTTACAGCTTTCACCCTGAGTACAGCGGAGTCAGCACTGCTCAGGCTGAGCCCTGAAATGCTCGCACGCATGAACGCGAACCGCGAACACATTGCTCGTGTTTCAGACCTGGCTTCTCGGCGGCGCATAGATAAGAGGCTGGCCGGGGTACGTGCCGAACTCCCGACTGTGAGAGAACGTTGGCGCTTGGAGCGGAATCGGCGCAGCACTCAGCTTGCGTCCCTGTTGAAGCTTGAGGAGTTCTCGCTGGATCCCTTCGCTCAGCCAAGCAAACTCCTTGACGCTCTGACTGACAGCGCAACGGCGCAGTACCACTCAGAACTCCTTCGCCTGGTCAAAGAGGAGGAGGCGGAAACAGGCCAGATTCAAGAACTCCGATACGCCGGCTCAGGCCTAGAACTCGGAAGATGGAGATTTCTCCACCCCAACCTGAACCAAGGCAGCAGTAGTCAGATTATTCAGCGAATCCGGTAACGCAGAGCCCAACCGGACTACTCGAACTCCCCTGAGGAATCTGAGTCTGAGGAATCTGAGGCGCCTGAAGAATCCTCCTGCTCGAATTCGTCATCCTCTTCACCAAAGGCAGGGTCATCGCCAAGATTGGCCTCGATATCAGTGTCGAGGTCCTGCTGGACTACCACGGATTGAACTATTGGTTCACCTTCTAGATCTGTGAAGAGTGCCTCAATATCAAGGTCTGGCCCGCGCTTCAATGCACGTGCCTCTTCGTATCTGCGGTGCCGACCCTTCTTCACGGTGGGACTCCCCGTCATCGTTGACTGAGTGCGCAAGTGTAGCGCCTCTGTTCAGATCATGCGCGCGCCTCATAGCTAGAATGCAACCTCAGAGTGCATGAATTTGTTGAGAGTCCACCTCAGAGCAGTTGCACCTTGGCTATTTTGTGGTTTCTGCCACTGACCAATCATCTCGCTAGAGAGAAGCCCTTGACGCTGCAAGACGACATCTGCAGGCAGCGCTAGTGCCATCCATCGTCATTCTGGGGTTACTAGGAACATTCTGCGCCTTTGTGGGCGCGATCGGCGGCATTGGTGGAGCTACGTTGTTAGTTCCGGTTCTCTTACTCTGCAACGTCGAGCCCCGACTAGCGGCCCCACTCGGCATGCTCGCCGTAGCCGCAGGGTCCCTAGCTGCGGCCTCTCGGCAGCTTGATGACGGAGTGGTTCACCATCGGCTGGGGTTGTCGGTTGAGCTCTTTGCATCTGTGGGCACAGTGCTAGGCGCGTTGCTGTCTGCATCAATCTCGGAGCAATGGCTAGCAAGGATTTTGGGAACTGCTGCCCTAGCTGGGGCGATTGCCGCCATTGCCCGGAAAGGACTCCGAAACCAACCAGTGGGCATCTTTGACGATGAGTCCGCAGGCGAATGGCCCGGAACACTCGGCGGCACCTACACGCTCAACGATGCTGTAGTTCCCTATCAGGCTAAGCACGTGGGGTATGGGCTAGGGATCTCTGTATTCACAGGAGTTGTTTCCGGCTTAGCTGGAGTTGGCGGAGGGTTTTTGAAAACCCCAACGATGAGCGAGGTGATGAAAGTTCCGGTCAAGGTTGCGGCTGCAACCTCTACCTTTGTTTCTGGCATCACCGCTTCTACAGCCCTGTTGATTTATGGGATCCAAGGCCGTATCGAGGTTCGCCCTGCTGCAGCAGTTATTGCCGGCGCACTTCTCGGTGGCTTCAGCGGAGCCCGCCTGCAGTCTCGCCTCAATGCCAGCACAGTTCGCAGGATGACTGGCTTACTGCTCCTTGTTGTTGCAGTTGCCGTGATAGGCGGTTCTTGGTGAACGACTTCACTCCCGACAGTGGCGAGGAAAGGTTCCCCCGGGTCGTTCACGGACCAAACCGCTTCTCGAGACTCTCGATCTGGCTTCGCAGGGCAGTCCTACTTGTTGCACTACTGGCCGTGTTGACCCTGCTGCTGCCTGTGGCGGCCGCAGAGAAACTCGGTGCTGTCCTCGTTTGTTTGTTGATAGCACTACCGCTGGCTCGGGTGCTCTGGTTTGTTCAGCGTTGGGTTCGCCGGAGAGACCTGCGCTTTGCAGCAGTCGGAGCTGGAGTCCTGCTCGTAGTCGGAATCGGTGCGCTGCTCGCCTAGGGAATTCGCGGTTCGAGCAGCAGTCCAACCTTGCGGTCAAACGCTAGCGTTGCTTCCCCACTCACCAAGCGCCGGATCGGCTCCCCTACTAGCTCGGCCCGCCAGCCCAACGTCAGACGTGCATCGGGAACTCCACGCAGAAGATCCTCGAGGTCAGAGCGAGTGGCCAAAAGTGAAGTCTCGAGTTCCAATTCCCTGGCCCGCTGACTCACCCATGCGCTTACTAGCGGTAGGGCGGGCTTGAGTTCCGATGGCAGCTCCGGGGAATGTGAAACCGGAGCACGTGCGGGAGTATTTGAGCGGGACTCCTGCACCACCACGAGCAACTCCTCAGCCATGCCCGATCGCAGGTTCCGACCTTCTACACCGCGGAGCGACCGAATCTCTTCCACCGTGGCAGGGACTGCTGCAGCCACGCCCACCACGCCTAAATCTGACAAAACAAAGCGTGGCGTCTGATCAGTCTCGACTGCTTTGGTTTCACGCCAGGCCGCTACTGCCTGAGCAATTGCTAATGAGGCACCTCGGAGATGGCGCACTTCCTTGATGCGTCGCCATGCTTCCTCAGGGTTTCTTGGGCCACGATCCTCGGTTCGGAGTTCTTCGCAGGCCGCCTCAACCCAGGCTGTTCTTCCCCGCTCCTCGATCCGGCCCATCAACTGCGCAGAGAGCTCCAGCAGATGCGCCACATCACTCGCGGCATAGATCAACTGCGCATCGCCAAGGGGCCGCCGAAGCCAGTCGGTCAGGCGGTCGGCTTTCGGCGCGATGACGTCGAGTTCACGTTCGAGCAAGGTTGACAGTGACGGGCTTGTGTAACCCAAAAAACCAGCCGCTATCTGAGTATCAAGCAGGCGCAGCGGAATGGTCCCACAGGATCGCTCCATGACTTCTAAATCCTGGCGGCCGGCGTGCATCACAGCTAAGCCGTCCCCCTCTAAGACAGCGGCAAACGGATGCAAGTCCACCTTGAGCGAATCAACAAGGGCTATGCCGTGACTGTCCGCAATCTGCACGAGCGCAACCTGGGGAAAGTACGTGCGTTCACGGTGGAACTCCGTGTCGATGGCATAGACCGGCTCAGCAACAACTCGTCTCACAAGTTCAGCAAAAGCTGCATCATCCTGAATGAGTTCAAATTCAAACCCCGCTGACTTAGCCACGTAGTCAGCCGAGATCGAATCCAGAGTCAGTGCCCCGGCCTGACTCAATCCACGCCTGCGTGCCGCCGGCAACGTTGACCATCTCATAGCCCTGTGTGGCGAGGAACTCACATGCCTTGAGGCTGCGACCACCTAGGTGACAAATCACATAACCCACAGACTCATCGGGAAGTTCCCCGAGGCGTTCAGGAAGTTCGGGTAGGGGGATCAGAATCGCGCCCGGAACATGTGCCTCTTGATACTCATCTGGCATCCGCACGTCAATCAGTACAGCGCCTTCGCTCAGCACTGCACTCAGAGCCTCTACATCGATTTCAGGGATCACGTCGTACTCCAGAGTATTCGGCGGAACGTTTCGGGCAGTTCCTGTGGGGATACGCGATTCTCGGGCCGCGCACACTGACCTACAAGCTAGCCGTAGGACTCAAGAATCGGGTTACTCAGGAAGAAACGGCCCCGCCGTAAATATGCTCTTCTCCGCGAGCCTCTCCGTGATTTGCAACAGCAAACTCAAGATCCGACACAAAGGCGTCAACGATCTTGTCGTGGCCGGGAGAGGTCATGACATGCAGTCCGCCTTGTTGACGGTCAAGGTTCCAGCCCCGGTCGTCCATCACATCTCCGACTGCTTCAATGCTCAGGCTTGCCGGCGCGTGCTGATCAACACCGAATTCAAACAGAGACATATCAGGATTCGAAGTGATGTGCAGGCCATCGATGGAGTTGATTCCGTCCTTCAGCCCATTGGTGGCGTTCAACACTCTTCGCGCCAGGCGCATATAGCCCTCGACGCCCAGATGGTTCATGGTGGCCCAAGCCCCAGCGATCGGCGAACCGGGACGGGTACCAGCGGCGGTTGACGACGCATACAGTCCCCCTGGCCATGAGTCATACATAAAGATCTGTAATTGATACAGATCACGATCGCGGTACAGCACCGTGGATGCGCCCTTGAATGCGTAGCCGTATTTATGAATATCGGCCGAGATCGACGTCACGCCTGCTACGCGAAAATCCCAAGGTGGAACCTCTTGGCCGAGAGCCTCCCAGAAGGGAAGCAGGTAGCCGCCAAGGCATGCATCGACGTGACACAACACATCGCGACTCTCGGCGAGTGCCGCAATCTCGGTTATCGGGTCGATGACCCCAAACGGGTAACAGGGCGCAGAAGCAACCACGAGCGCAGTTCGATCATCGATTGCTGCGCTGATCGCCTCGGGGTTTGCTCGACCATCGGCCGACACCTCGGTGCGAATCATCTCGAGGCCCAAGTAGTGACATGCCTTCGCAAAGGCCGGATGCGCCGTCACTGCGCAGACCAGACTTGGCGAGGTCACTCCACGCGCTGCTGCACGCTCTCGAGCAGTCAACACAGCGAGGAAGATCGATTCAGTTCCGCCCGAGGTCAGTGCAGCTTGGCCGGCATGAAACAGTCCCTTAGCCATGGCCAAGATCTCGCTCTCCATGCGGAGCAGCGTCTTATAGCGAAAGGGATTCAACGCATTCTCATGAAGAAACTCTGCAGCAACTTCGTGCTGCACCCGCTCAAGCTCTGGATCATCGCTGTTGTAGACCAGACTAAAGGCCTTACCGCCACGCCAGTCCAAGTCGCCTGCTCGCTCAATCCGAAGGGAGTCAAGCAACTCCTCCGCTGCCATTCCCTGCGCGGGAATCCCGCCGATGGATGCACTCTTGGTCATGTTGATCTCTGCCTCGGACATGCTCGGAGTGTAGGCGGCCGGAGTGAGTTACAAGTCGAGCTTGGTTGCAGCGGCAGGTTTACTCAGTCGAGATTGTCTCCCAAGGTGGGATCACACTGATACAAGAAGTGTCGACAACGTTCTTCTTCGTCGACTTCACCAATCGCTGCTGCCATGTCACGAAGCCCTTGCAGAGCCCGCAAGAATCCGCGGTTCGTCTCATGCTCCCAGCGCACATAGCCACTTCCGCGCCACCCAGAGGCACGCAGGCGATCAAGGCCTCGGTGATATCCAACCCGGTAACAGGCGTAGCTCTCTACATTGTCTCTGCCAAGGCGCCCAAGTTGTGCCCAGCCGTCAAGAAAACGAGGGTTGTTCGCAACCACTTCCGCCACGGCAGCTCGCCTCTCAGTCAGAGGAAGCGAGAGTGCATCTGACAGTGCTGCTAGCAAATCGGGTGACTCTGAGGAGAGCACGGTCTGCGGTGGACCTGAGGGAGTGAGTTGGACGGGTGCATCTGACATGTTCATATCGTACTCAGGGTCTAACCACTAGAACTCCAAGGTCGACCAATCAACGTTGCTTGTTTGTTGAAACCTCAACGGTTTTCGCAGACGCCAGACCGGCGAACGCGACGCAAGACTGCACATAGCGAGCAAATTCATCGGCATGCGACAAGTGAGCCCCATGGCCTGCCCCGCGAATTTCGACCATCTCGGAGCGAGGCAGTGCCGCATGAAGCAGTGCCGAACCTGTTCGCATACTGCGATGCGATTCAGATCCCACACCCAAGAGGACGGGCAGTGAAATGCCCCGAGGATCAATTGCTGCACTAGGGGTTCGAAGGGAACGAAGCTCAGCGAGCAGAGCGGGACCTTCTGCGCGTCGGGCATCTCGATCACGCTCTCGCAGCCGAGCCCAGGTGGCCTCACCTACCATCAAGCGGTAGAAGAATTCCGCTGCAGCTGCTGGGCCTTGCTCCTCTCCACGCTCAATCGCTCCACCTCCAACCGATGCATACGAGTTGTCCAAGTTGGGCATCGGTGCCTCAAAGACTCCCAGTGCCTTCACTCGAGAATCTGCTCGAGCTGCAAGGCCAAGCGCCAGTGTTCCGCCCAGACTGTGACCAATAACAACCACGGACTTGGAACCACTGAATTCAATGACCTCGAGCAGGTCATCTACATGACCCTCGAGCGTCGTGTTGACACCCGCAGACAACGAGCCGGCGTAGCCACGTCGATCCAAGGCAATCAGATCGAATTGCGCTAGGCGGCGCATAACCCTGCTGAAGCTTGCACCCCGATCCATTGCACCATGTACAAACAGCACGGTAGGTAGCGCAGGATCAAGGTTGGCCCGGGTTCGGCGAAGCACCGCAAGACCATTCACGTTGAGCGCCTCGCCCGATGGACTTGCAATCACTTCACAATCACTACTCGCAGCACATCCGCCGCCTGGTGTCCGTCTCCGCCGCCGCCTGCCAAAACAGCAATGGTGTCGCCAGTTCGGACATAGCCGGAGTCACGCGCCAACTCCACTAGGTGGTCCATCATCGCCAGGCTCTCCACCCTGTGTGGTGCAAGCAGAGGTGTTGCCCCCCAGCTAAGGGTTAGTTGCCGAAGGGTCTGCTCCAACGGCGTGAACGCAATGAGCGGCATGCTGGGTCGGAACCGAGCAATCGAGCGAACGGTGAATCCAGATTCCGAGATACAAATAATTGCATCAACGTTCATCTCGGTTGCTGCTCGCCAAGTAGCACCCGTCATTGCATCGGTGATTCGAGCAGGACCATCGCCCAAAGCTTCGCTTCGGAGCAGCCGAATCCGGCGAGCCCAAGCGTCGTAATCAAATTCCTGATCAGCACGATCTGCAATTCTGGCCATAGTCGCCACGGCGTTAACTGGGTCATGGCCAACAGCACTCTCTGCCGACAGCATCACTGCTGAAGTCCCGTCGAACACGGCATTCGCAACATCGCTTACCTCGGCTCGAGTAGGCGAAGGAGCCGTCACCATCGACTCCAGCATTTGAGTTGCTGTGATCACTGGCTTTCCAAGGGCAATGCACTCACGAATGATGTGCTTTTGCACATGCGGCAACTCTTCAATCCCTAGTTCCGAACCAAGGTCACCACGAGCAACCATCAACGCACCGGACGCCTCGATGATGCCCTGAAGGTTCTCGACCGCTGCACGAGTCTCAATCTTTGCAACTAGGAGAGGGCCAATCGGATGAGGCTCGGTGCCAGCTTTTCGCATATCAGCACCCGAACGAACAAACGAGAAAGCAACCATGTCCACGCCGACTTCAACGAACGCATCCAGCTTCACTAGGTCATCCGGAGTGGGAGATGAGATCCCAAGCCGTTCTGAAGGGACGTGCAAACCCGGGCGACCCTGCACGGGACCGCCATGAGTAATCCGCGCGGTTGCCGAGTCACCATCTACGGACTCGATGACCAACGTGACGCTGCCATCCCCAACGGCGAGCAGGTCACCCACATGAACATCAGACAACAGATTTTCGTAGTCCACTCCAAGAGCCGATGCGTCTGAACTCTCTCGGCCCGGATACAACAGAACTGTGCTGTTGGTGGGAAGGTCAACTGCTGAATCCCCAAAGCTACCCAGTCGCACCTTGGGACCGGGCAAGTCGACCATGATTCCGACTGGCTTGCCGAGCTCCGCTGAAACTGCGCGAATCCTTCTGAATCGCTCTAAGGAATCATCAATACTTCCGTGTGCAAGGCCAAGCCGTGCCACGTCCATCCCAGCCTCGATGAGTCGGCGAAGTACGACCTCGGAATCCGAGGCGGGACCGATGGTTGCGACAATTTTGGTTCGACGTGCCATGGCAGCAGGCTAGGCCGATTCCGCAAGGTTCAGGAATGGACTCTTCTAGCAGTTCAACCGGGGCGGAGTTGAGTGCACTGGTTAGTTACGCGGAACGTCTTTCCATGCTGCGACCTTGTCCACTCGGACATCACCAGGCAGGCCCAAGACCCGCTCGCCGATAATATTCTTGAGTACCTCTGAAGTTCCACCCTCGATCGAGTTGGCCCTCGCACGAAGGAAGTTCTTGTACATGTCGTCAGAGAACAGCGCATGCCGGGGGCGACCAAACTCATAGGACTCGTACAGCATTCCCGCAGCGCCCATGATGTCGAGGGCCAGGCTATAGATCGCCTTGTTGTTCTCGGCCATAGCCAACTTGGCTACTGATCCCTCTGGACCGGGTGTACCGGCCTTGCGAAGTTGAGAGGCACGAATATTGGTAAGCCGATTTACCTCGGCCTCAATCCAGAGTTTGGTTACCAGATCACGCTGCACAGCATCACCGGTTCCATGGCTCTGCCAGGTTTGCATCAACTGCCCAATGGGTCCTGACCCACGTGGCGGAGTACCCCCACCAATCGAGACGCGCTCGTTCATGAGCGTCGTGATTGATACAGCCCAGCCACGCCCAACATCATCAAGGCGCATCGAGTCAGGAATGCGCACATCAGTGAGATAAACCTCGTTGAACTCAGCCTCACCCGTCATCTGCCGTAGTGGCCTGACCTCAACACCGGGAGCATGCATATCCACAATGAATGCAGTGATGCCGCGATGCTTTGGCAATTCAGGATCGGTGCGGGCAATGACCAACCCGTAAGCCGAGATATGAGCCAAGGTTGTCCACACTTTTTGGCCGTTGAGTAGCCACTCGTCACCGTCACGTTCGGCACGCATAGCTAAGGAGGCAACATCTGAGCCTGCGCCGGGTTCAGAAAACATTTGACACCAGACGTGCTCGTTGGAAAACAACGACCGAAGCATCTTCTTTTGTTCATCGGTGCCGTGAACTTCGACCGCTGGAGCGCACATGCCATACCCAATCGGGTTCTTCATGCCACCGATGGGTGCACCCTGTGCACTCAAGGCTGAGATCACCTCTCTCTGAAGCCCCGGGCTGACACCAAGGCCGCCATTCCCTACTGGGAAGTGGACCCAAGCAAGGCCAGCATCGAACTGCGCCTCTAGGAACTGCTGTTCCGAGCAACTCTGCGGCGGGCACTCTGTGAGCAAACGATCACAGGCCTCGGCCACCCTCTGGCGATCGGGATCAGTAGAAACCTGCTGCGATTCGAGCACTGACATACATCCTCCAAGGCTGTAGCCCGCAGGTGGCACGGGCACTTGACTGTGCGGTCAAGTTACCGCAAGGCAACCGCGATAGTTCAGTCAGCGTGTTCGTTCAGTCGGCGTGTTAGTTCAGTCGTGCCCTGAGCTGTTGTGCGGCGCGCTCGTGGCCTTGGAGATTCGCAGGGTCTTCGAGGCGCAACCGGTCATGAATGCTCGCAGCATCTGTGAAACGGCCTTGGGTAGCGAGCAGTGCGGCAAGCTGCCCGAGAGCCTCCCTCGCATACCCAGGAATCACACTCTGCAAGTTCAGGACACGGGCGAGATTCTCAGAATCTCCCTGATTCGCAAATGCAGCGTGAAGGTTGTTCAGCACTCGCATAAGAATCTGTCGGGGTTCAGAGGGCGCCAAAAACACCTCCTCAAACCGATGTTGGGCACCATGCATCGAGCGAAAGAACTCACGCGCTTCCTGCTCCGACAGCACTCTGCCGGCCTCGAATGGATCGAAGAACTGCCTTGAGTTCCCCACTTCGCCCATCAGGAAATGTCCTGGCATACCGATTCCAAAAAAATTAAATCCGCACCTACGACCAATCTCGATTCCGAGAATCGTCAAGGTAATCGGAATGCCCCTTCGGCGATCAAGCATCTCATTCAGCAGACTGTTCGAGGGACTCAAGTAATCCAGTTGGTCGCCCTGAAACCCATCCGCCCCAAACAATGCCCGGCTGAACTCGGCACCAGAGAGCCATGAGATGTCTTGGCCCGACTCAAGGCGGTACTTGGACGCCAGCCCTTCTGCGAGTTCATCGAGCCTTGCTAGGAGTTGCACTTCGGTGACCTTGGTTTGGAAGGCACACGCAATGACGGCAAGGCCGAGGTCAAGGCGTGGTGACTCCTCCACACAAACCTGAGCGAATCGAGCAACTGGGTCCACCAGCAGAAGGTACTTCGACCGGTCTTGGCTCGCGCAGTCCAATCGGGTTTCAGGTCTTGCCGGCCGAAGGCTTGCATGGCCAGCGCGATCCAAACGACTACCATCCGATAGCTGCGCAAACTCAGCTTTCCGCAATCTCAACAAGGGGAACTTCCGTGTCTGATCGGCTTCTTTATCCGGGTGGGTATGTTCAGGATCGGGGCGACCATGCTGCCTACATCATGGCCAGCACTGGGCTCACAGTTACCTATAAAGAGCTCCACGAGCGTGCTACTCAGATTGCACATCTGATGCATTCGCTTGGCCTCAAGCCTGGGGATCATGTGGCCTGGTGCGCAGAGAACCACCCGTGGTATCTGTCCCTTGCTTGGGGAGCGCATTACGCGGGTCTGTACTACACAGCAATCTCATCTCGACTCACCCAAGAAGAGGTTGCCTATATTGTCAACGACTCGGGCGCACGCGTGCTGATCAGCACCCAATACAAATCAGACCTTGCTCGCGAGTTGCTGATGCTGACCCCAGGGGTTGAGCACCGCTACTTGTTGGACACCACCATTGACGGCTACGAATCATTCGAGGCTGCAGTAGAGGCACAGCCCATCACGGACCTCACAGCGCCCACCGAAGGTATGGACATGTTGTACTCCTCTGGTACCACTGGCCAACCCAAAGGCGTCAAGGTTCCGATGCGTGATGTACCACTCGGCACGGGCGACATGTTGTACATGCTCGTTGCCGGACTCTTTGGAGCGGATACCGAAACCGTGTACCTCTCTCCAGCACCGCAATACCACTCGGCTCCGCTGCGTTTCTCGATGCAGGTACAGAGGGCTGGCGGCACCGTGGTTGTTATGGAGCGGTTCGATGCGCAAGACGCACTTCGCCTGATTGAGAAGTATCAGGTGACCTTTGGACAGTTCGTGCCGACCATGTTCGTGCGCATGCTCAAGCTGACCGATGAGCAACGGGCCGTCTATGACATGTCTTCGCTCCAAGTAGTTATTCACGCTGCTGCGCCATGCCCAATTCCCGTCAAGGAAAAGATGATCGACTGGTGGGGCCCGATCATTCACGAGTACTACGCAGGCACAGAGGGCAATGGATTTTGCTGGGCAAACTCCGAAGCTTGGTTAGCTCACAAGGGAAGCGTCGGACAGCCGCTAGCTGGTGTACTCCACATTGTTGATGATGATGGCAAGGAACTTCCTGTGGGCGAAACGGGAACGGTGTTCTTTGAGTCAGAAGCTGCCTTCAGCTACCACAACGATCCCGACAAGACCAAAGAGTCCTATAACCCAGCTGGTTGGTCCACCCTCGGCGACGTCGGACGAGTCGATGAGGACGGGTTCTTGTACCTGTCGGATCGCAAGGCCTACATGATCATCAGCGGCGGGGTAAACATCTACCCACAAGAGGCCGAGAACGTTCTGACGATGCATCCAGCCGTGAGCGATGTTGCTGTGTTTGGTGTGCCGAATGAGGATTTCGGCGAGGAAGTAAAAGCTGTGGTGCAACCCGTCACCATGCCAGCTAGCCAAGAAGAAGCGGCTGCTCTGTCTGCCGAACTCATCTCGTATTGTCGAGAGAGCTTGGCCGATGTGAAGTGCCCCCGCAGTGTCGACTTCCGTGAGGAACTTCCTCGTCACCCTACGGGCAAGCTCTACAAGCGACTACTCAAAGACGAGTACTGGCAAGATGCCGGGCGAAGCATCTAGCGGGCCGGTTAGGTGCCTACTTCGTGGGCTCGATCAACCGCCTCGGGAGCATTTCCGGCTTTCGAGGCGCTGCCGACAAGCAACCTTCGCCCCAAGGTCACTGCCCCAGCGGCGCATACTCCCAGCACGGCTGCCAGGACCCATGCCGCGGAGTACGACCAGTGCTCGGCAGTGAACCCGAACAGGACCGGTCCAACTGCTCCCCCAACATAGACACCCGTTTGGGTAATCCCCGTGGCCCGACCGGGAAAGCCCGGTGAAGCCCGAACCACCGACAGGTTAAAGAGTCCCGGCCAAGCCCAGCCAGCACCAAACGCGAGTGGCAACCCAATGAAATGCGCAGCAGGGGTCTGGAAGACAAAGATGAGAGAAGTACAGGACCCGAGCAGGATCATGATGGCGACTACCCCAAGCAGGTTTCCTGAGTGCCGGTCGGCGTAGCCACCAACGAGCAGTCTCACAAGAATCGAGATGAGACTGCCCAGCGCAAACGCGTATCCGGCCGTAGCTGGGCTCACCCCAGAGTTGATGGTTGACTCAACAAAAAAACCACCCAGGGTTATTGCTGCTGCCGTTGAGAAGGCCGCTGCCACAGCGAGCATGACAAGCGCTCCTCTTGGCGCCCTCTGACTATCTTGTTGCATTCGGTGCGCCCGATTGCCTGCTGGCTTCAACTCAGATTCCACCCGCAGTCGAACAGCTATCAGTGCAGCGACACCTAGCGCAGAACCAATAGCAAAGACCCATCGCCACCCAAGGGTGAGCGCAACCGATGGAAGGAGTAGTCCTGCAATCAGTGCTGCACCTGGCATAGCAGACTGCTTCACCGCAAAGCCGATGCCTTGACGCTGAAGGGGCAAGTTGCGGGCGATATAGACGTTGGCCCCAAGCTGGGCTGTTGCGTTACAGATGCCGGCAATCGCAGACAAGGCAACAAGTGCCGCAAGCGTTCGTGCACCTAGGGCGATGGCCATTTCGATCAGGCAGGTTCCTGCGAGTGCAGCGCTCAACCCAACCCTCGGCCCGACGCTATCCACCCAGCGTCCCATTCGAGAAGACACCACGGCACTTGCAGCAAAGAACGAAGCGAAAACCAGACCCGCCGCAGATTCGCCGTAACCCAACTCAGATCGAATCTCTACCGAGAGGGACCCCAAAAAGAACGCCGGCATAATGGCGGCAACTATTGCGGCGGCCATAACAGGTAATCCACGCAGAGAGCGCTCAGGGACTTCGACCTGTGCAGGAATCACAGTGTCACTCTTACATGCTGTGCCTGAGCAAAACGCGCAAGTACCATTGCGGCGTGCGGGATCATGCTTTTTACCAACAAGAACATCCTCTTGCAATCGCCCACCGTGGCGGCACGGAGGCTGCGCCTGAGAACACCCTGGCGGCTTTCTCGGCTGCAACACTGCTGGGATTTCGGCATCTAGAGACCGACGTCCATCTGAGCGCTGACGGAGTACTCATCGCCTTTCATGATGACCAGCTAGATCGGGTCACGAATGAGCAGGGAAAGATCAGCGAGCTGAGTTGGCAGCAGATTTCTGAGGCTCGCATAGATGGCTCCGATCCCATCCCAACGCTGGCAGAACTCCTCGAGGCGTTTCCCTCTGCATTCTTCAATATTGACGCGAAGTCTGATTCGGCTGTTGAGCCCCTTGCTCAAACCCTGTTGCAGCACGAGGCAGTTTCGCGCGCATGCGTTGCGGCATTTTCGCATCGACGGTTACTCAGGCTGCGCGAGATTCTTGGACCCAAGCAGTGCACCGCAGCATCTCCAAAAGAGGTCGCTCTTCTTATGGCGGCCGCCAGGCTGAGAAGCTCATCACCGGCATCCCCGGCGGACTATCACTGCGTTCAAGTGCCCGTGAAGCAGAACGGGATTGCGTTGATTACCAAGGGATTCGTGAGGACCGTGCATGATCGCGATTGCCAGGTCCACGCATGGACAATTAACGAGCCCGCAGAAATGCACCGGTTACTCGATCTTGGTGTCGACGGCATTATCACCGATCACCCGAGTCGACTACGAGCTGTGCTGTTAGAGCGAGACCAATGGAACTAGGCCGGACCCATCCGGGAGCGAGCCGGTCTAGTTTGCCCATTTCGACCCTGCTCCCCTTAACCCTGCTCATCCTCACATCTCTGCTGATAGGACTGACCCAGGTTGGCAGTGCCAACTCTTCCGAACGGGCTACCCCGCCGAGCCTTTTTCAGCAACCCTCAGACCCCACACCTGGTCAAGGGCTCTCTGCAGCAGTAGCTGCTGTGCCGGCAAACTCAGCGGGGCTTGACGCTGCTTTGGCCGACCGAAAGAAGCTCACTGAGCAACAAGTACGGGCGCAGCAAGATTTGCAGCGAACGGATGAAGAGATTCAGGATGCGACTCTGCGTAGAGAGGCTTCCACCGAGTTGCTCGCTCGCAGGTCCGAACAGGTCACTAAGGCCGCCGAGACTCAGCAGAAACTGCGCGGCGCACTGCGGATCATCGGAGTTGAGTGGTTCATCACAGGCTTCGGAAGACTCTCCGCGTTGAACCCAACGGTGAGTTCAGCCGAACGAGAACGCCTCGACCGAGCGCGTGTTCTTTCGGAATCTGCAGCGAGTAGCACTATTAGCAAGGAGCGCTTTGCCCGAGAGCAACTCAATCAATTGCAACAAGAGCGCTCTGAGTTACAAATCCAGCTTGCAGAGATTGAGGACTCCCTAGGGCAACTCACCAGAAGGTCTCAAGGCCTCACTGCTTCGCTGCAGAAACTCGGCGAGCAGTTGACCCAGAATGAACAGCGTGTGGCCGAGGCGAGAATGTCGGCAACCGTCAACGGTACGGACTTGTCTACTGGTGCCCTTGATGCCTACTGGCGCGCTGCTGTAGCGCTCCAAAGCAGCAACCCGAGTTGCGCGATTCCCTGGTGGGCAATTGCAGGGGTCGGCAGGACGGAGAGCAAACATGGCACATACCGCGGCGCATCGCTTGGCAGGGATGGCCTTGTCTCGCCGCCGATCTTTGGCCCTGAGTTAGACGGTTCAAACTCCTTTGCCATCGTGCGAGATTCCGATGGAGGAGCACTAGATGGAACAGCCACCACTGATCGCGCAGTTGGCCCCATGCAGTTTCTCCCTAGCTCTTGGAAGGCCGTGGCACGTGATGCAACGGGGGACGGCATTGCAGACCCGCAGAATCTCTACGACGCAGCGCTCACAGCAGGCGCTTACCTCTGCCGAAAGGGCCCCGGGCTTAACCAAGAGGGCCCACTTCGATCTGCCTATTTCAGTTACAACCGAAGTCAGCGCTACGTCGACATCGTGATGAGCCAAGCATTCGACTATCAGCGCTCGGTGCCGCTCCCGTGATTCTCGGCCACAGCGCTTCTATGCCACAGCGCTTCTATGCCACAGTGATTCTCTGCCTCAGTTGTACTTGGGGTTGTCATTGACTCAGCCGCAGTCGGATGTAGAGTCTGCCTACTGTGTGAAGAGCGTCACCTTTGCGGAGCGGGTCCTGATTGCTCAGGGCAGTTCTTCTTCGGCGGTTTTCTTCGCAGCGCTTATCACCCGTTCCAGAAAATCTTGTCCTTAGGGGGAACAGATGCAACGTCAAAAACATCGGAATTCGAAATCATTATTGGTGGTGAGTTCGCTTCTGTTTGTCGCCGTTCTTGCAGGCGCCTGCGGAGGCAGTAGCAGCAGTAGCGACAAAGAAGCCACTGGTGATGGCTCAGGAAAGCCAACCCCCGGCGGGACGCTGACCTACGCACTCGAGGGTGAGAGCGCTGACGGATGGTGCTTGCCCGAAGCGCAGCTTGCCATATCGGGCATTCAAGTCGCTCGGTCCATCTACGACACGCTCACGGCTCCAAACAAGGATGGCGATTACGTCCCGTTCCTGGCTGAGACGCTCACGCCCAACGCCGATTACACCCAGTGGACACTGACATTGCGGCCCAACATCACCTTCCACGATGGCACTGCTCTGGACGCTACGGTTGTCAAGAACAACCTCGACGCATACCGGGGCAAGTACCCGGCACGCAGCGTGCTGCTGTTCTCGTTCGTCTTTTCAAATATCGCTGACGTGACCGTTGTTGACCCAATGACTGTCTCAATCACAACGAACACACCATGGGCATCCCTTCCCGGAGCCTTGTTTGGTTCTGGTCGAGTCGGCATGGTCGCTCAATCACAACTTGACGACCCGTCAACCTGTGACACCAAGCTCATTGGAACAGGGCCATTTAGTCTGGTCAGCTGGACCCAGAACGAGAGTCTGGTCCTCAAGAAGAACCCGAAGTACTGGCAGAAAGACGCCGACGGAACTCAGCTTCCCTACCTAGACGAGATTGTTTACAAGCCAACACCCGAGGGTTCTAGCCGTATCAACGGACTGCTTGCAGGTGACCTCAACGCCATCCAAATGTCTGGCGGCGAGCAGATTGATCAGCTTCGCACCGAGACCGAGGCTGGCAACATCAACTCCTATGAGTCAGATAAGTTCGGCGAAGTTAGCTTCGGGCAGTTGAACACCTCGATCGCACCGTTCAACTCCAAGACCGCTCGCCTAGCAGCCATCAAGTCCATCGATATGGAGGCTTATAACGCGACGGTCAACCTAGACGTCCTTCAAAATGCAAATGGTCCATTTGCTCCCGGAGGTATTGGCTACCTCAAGGACTCGGGTTACCCCACCTACGACCTTGCCGAATCCAAGAAGCTAGTTGCGCAATACAAAGAAGAGACTGGCACTGACTTGGAGTTCACCCTGATTGCAACTCCTGACCCCGCGACCCAAGCCGCTGCTGCAGTTGTTCAGCAGATGGGCAAGGCTGCAGGAATCAATGTCACCATTACTGCTCTTGAGCAGGCTGCGTTGATTAGTACTGCCATCTCGGGCAAGTACCAGGCAATGGTCTTCCGCAACTATCCCGGTGGAGACCCCGACGCCAACTATGTCTGGTGGAAGGGTGGCGGCAACCCCGTCAACTTTGGCCGCTATGACGACGCAGAGATCAATGCATTGCTCGATGAAGGTCGAGCAACTCCTGACAAGGCAAAACGTCAGCAGATCTACGGTGATATCAATAGGGAATTTGCTAAGGAGGGTTACAGCATCTGGTTGCAGTGGACCCTCTGGGACATTGCGACTGCGACTGACGTCTTCGGCACGCTCGGCCCAGACTTGCCTGATGATGCCGGCGAACCGTTCCCCGGTCTTGCCTCAGGACACCCGGTTACCGGGATGTGGATCCAAAGCTAATTTGCAATAGCAGCTTAGAAACACGAGTTAGTTCTACCTGCGGTGATCGGGGCTCTTGCCCCGGTCACCGTGATTCCTTCGAAGTCTCTAAGTCGAATACCACACCTAGTGGGAATTGGATCGAATGTTCATTCTGAAAAAATTTGGGCAACTACTAGTCACCGTCATTCTTGTGACTCTTTTTGCTTCGCTACTTTTAGAGTTGCTTCCCGGCGATCCCACTGAAGTGCTCATTCCTTCTGGCAGTGATCAGCAGCGTGAGGAGCTCCGCCAGGAACTCAAGTTGGATCAATCCTTTGCGGTTCGTTACAGCACCTGGCTTGGCAACTTCGCCACTGGCGATATGGGCAACTACTACACCGTGAGTTCTGATCGACCGGTATCTGATCGGCTCTGGCAGTCGCTTCCGGTCTCCCTACTCCTGATGTTCTATGCCCAGATGTTGGCCCTTTTCTTTGCGATTCCCTTGGGGGTAATCACGGCGTATCGCAAGGGCACATGGCTTGATCGAACTTCTAATACGGCGGCGTTCGCTATGCTCGCGATCCCCAACTTTGCCTTGGGCTTTTTGCTGCAGTACTACTTGGGGGTCAAGCTCGGCTGGTTTAAGACCAGTGGGTACGCATCACCCAATGAAAGCCCGATCGAGCACCTTCAGTACATGATTCTTCCCACAATCACGTTGGCCGTGGGTCAGATTGCCATTTACATGCGCCTGCTTCGCAGCGACATGATCGCCACCCTGCAGCAGGATTTCATCCTGATGGCTAAGGCCAAGGGCCTGAAGTCAAAGCGAATTCTGTTCCGACATGCACTGCGACCGTCTTCACTCACGCTGCTGACCGTGGCTGGGCTGAATATCGGAACATTGATCGGTGGAGCCCTAATTGTGGAAGTTGTATTCGCACTTCCGGGAATGGGCCTGATGCTGTTTGAAGCCATCGGACGGCGGCAAATCGTTGCCTTCCAATCCATGGTGGCTGTGATCGCCATTCTCTACATTCTGGTGAATTTTGCCGTAGACCTCTTGTACACCGTTCTCGACCCACGGATTCGTAATGCAAACAAATCGTGACACTTCGATAGCCCATCTTGATCCATCCTCACTGCCCACCATTGAGGCGATTGAGGCACCCTCCTCGCATACTGTGCGTGGCGATCGCCTCGGTACCGCAGCTTGGGTTGCAATCGCGTGGATTGCGTTTCTTGCGCTCTTAGCAATCCTTGCGCCGGTTCTGCCAATCCCCGATCCAAATCAGTCGTTCGTGGCCCTGGCCAGAAAGGGCCCGGCAGCCGGCCACTGGTTTGGCGGCGACGCAATTGGGCGCGACCTGCTTTCAAGGATTATCTGGGGGACGCGATCCTCGTTCATCGTTGGATTCGGGGCTGTGGCTTTTGGCCTTTTGATTGGCGGCATGCTCGGACTGATGACCGGTTTCTTTCGGGGGAAAGTCGACGGATTCATTACCCCACTCATGAACGTGCTCCTGGCAATCCCGCAGTTCGTTCTGGCACTTTCACTGGTCACCGTGCTTGCGAGTGGCGCCGGTGTCAACTCAACTCGCCGACTAGCCGTTGTGGTAGTAGGCCTTGGCATCGTGTCGATTCCCTTGCTCGGGCGAATCACACGGGCAAACACACTTGCTTGGTCGGAGCGCGAGTTTGTGCTTGCGGCCAAAGCAATGGGGGCAAAGAACGGTCGGATCATGGTGCGAGAAGTGCTCCCGAACGTGATGCCCGCCATGTTGTCCATCTCTCTTCTGGGTGTGGGAATAGCAATTGTGGCCGAGGGTGGTCTGAGCTTGTTTGGCGTAGGCGTTCAACTGCCGATGCCCTCTTGGGGAAACATCATCGCCGAGGGGCGCGGGCAAATGCGCAACTCTCCGCACATCGTGATTTTCACCTCGTTAATTCTGTTCCTGACCGTCATGGCTTTGAACTTCCTCGGAGACGCCGTCAATAGACGCTTCGGCGTGAGGGAGTCTGTGCTGTGAGCGTTCAAACGCCGATCAGCGGCCTACCAACACCAAGTGGCACCCCAGGTGCGCCCAAGCTTCTTGAAGTCCGAGACATCGTGACTCGATTTACGACAGATCGGGGCTCACTCACGGCAGTGAACGGTGTGTCGCTATCTCTCGAGCGAGGTCGAACCCTTGGAGTGGTGGGTGAGTCCGGCTCAGGGAAGTCCGTTCTCTCCCGCTCGATCATGGGGCTGCTACCTCGCTCAAATACTGAGCGTTCCGGGCAAGTGATTTTTGAAGGTAAAGAGATCTCTGGACTCAACGACTCTGAGTATCGCGAACTCTGGGGCGACGAGATGGCGATGATCTTCCAGGATCCAATGACAGCGTTGAACCCTGTCATGAAGATTGGCCTGCAGATTACGGAGTCGCTGCGTTTTCATCTCAAGATGAGTAAGTCCGACGCCAAGGACACAGCTGTTGCGCTGCTCAAAGCAGTCAAGATTCCCGAGCCTGAAAAGCGGTTTTCTTCGTACCCACACGAGATGTCAGGCGGAATGCGCCAACGCGTCGTGATCGCTGTTGCTCTTGCCTGCGGTCCGAAGCTGCTCTTCGCTGACGAACCTACTACGGCGCTAGACGTTACCGTGCAGGCGCAGATTCTTGACCTGCTAGCTGAGCAACAGCGAGAGCGTTATATGGGAATGATCTTGGTCACTCACGATCTTGGCGTTGTTGCTGGACGAGCAGACGAGATAGCGGTTATGTACGCCGGCCAGATTGTGGAACAAGCGCCAACTGCTCTGCTCTTTAGCGAGATGAAGATGCCCTATACCGAGGCACTCATGTCAGCTATTCCAAAGCTCACCGACGCTTCGCATACTCGCCTAGCTGCTATCGGCGGCCGTCCACCGGACCTTGTCAACCCTCCAAAGGGTTGTGCGTTTAGTCCGCGATGCCCCTATGTGCAGCCGAGGTGCCATGAGGAGTCCCCCACCTTGACTCCTTCCCCTACGGCACCTGAGCACCTGTTCGCATGTTTCTACCCCATTGGATCACCCGAAACTGAAGAGGTTCGGTTAAGGATCGCTGCACAGAGACTCATGGCTACGGCTCCAGAATTTGTTGCTGCACCGGCGAATACCCCTACCCCGGCGCAGCAATCACCAGTTCCCGCACCTCCAGAGCAGACAGAGGGTATGTAGACATGGCAGGAAGCGGAACGGCCCACCTTCGGCAGCCCTCAGAGACACTGCTCCGGATTCAGAACCTGGTGGTCGACTTCCCGGC
>CANJEC010000006.1 GCA_947473395.1 Actinomycetota bacterium
ACGCCCATGCCGAAATACGCTCGGCTTGCGGCCTCGACCCCATAGGCACCGCGCCCAAAGTAAATCTCATTCAGGTATCGGGTCAGGATGTCTCGCTTGTCGAGTTCGCCTTCAAGCTTGACTGACAGCACACCCTCTTTGAGTTTGCGAGTCAGGGTCCGTTCCGAGCTGAGATAGGTCAGCTTGACGTATTGCTGTGTGATGGTGGAACCACCCTGCTTTGATTTACTTGAACCCAAAACCGATTGATAGACCGCCCGACCGAGACCGGCGGGGTCAATCCCGCCGTGATCAAAGAAGTTCCGATCCTCTGCAGACAACACCGCCTGAACCAAGACCGGCGGGAGTTGCTCGTACTCGACATTGACACGG
The DNA here is from genome assembly GCA_947473395.1 of Actinomycetota bacterium. GTDB lineage: Bacteria > Actinomycetota > Acidimicrobiia > Acidimicrobiales > Microtrichaceae > IMCC26207. The sequence goes on from CANJEC010000006.1 coordinate 373, forward strand.
GCTTCAGTGGCAGAAAGCTTGGCCATGGAATTTTGAAAATCACACTCGTTATTCGCCACGTTGATATCGCAAACAAACGTGGTCTCCATTGACCTTTTTGCCGGAGGAAGCTCAATCGTGCTCAGAGCCATCCAAAGACCACCGAGCGACACCACCATCAACACCAGCACCACATAGGCAGGCCGGCGCAATCGCCAGAGGAAACTGCGTGATGAGGACATCGCACTAGTCTGGCCTGTGAGCGCGCAAACCTCCCATCTGAGCTGAGGGTGCAATCAGCTACCCTGCGATCATCGGTAGCGACTCCGCTACAGCGGGGCGACCTGCAAGAGGTGATTCCACCGGCATGCGGTGCAAACTTCAACAGTAAAACAGCGCCGATTTTGCCGCTCTGAAGCCAGTTTCTGTAGCTCAGCACGAGTCTTTACTGGTCTTCCCCCCGGAGGTAAGCGCGGTCCGAAAACAAACTTCACGACCCGCAGAGTGGATTCATCGCAGACGGGGCAGGAGACGGTGGAGCGCTGCGAACAGTGCACTGCAATTCGCATGAGTTCAGAATGCGCGTCGCAGACATCTCCGCGAGAGAGTTCCCCGGCGCGGTAACGAAAAAGCAACTGCCGGCGGGCGAAGCGGTAGTCCACACTCCCTGGGGCTTTTCCGGGGCGACCAGAGGATTCAGGCTGAAGGAACGGCACGACGCTCACGATACTGCTCGGTGGGGCATCCGCGGGTCAGCGCGAAACCTCCGACAGACTTTCAGCCAATGTCTGATTCGAGCTCAAAAGCCCCCCTTCCGCTTCGCCACCCGTCCGCGGGAAATCTAGATACGCGCCCCACCCTTCTCCGAGCGGGTGACGGCCCAACTCCGCTACCGCCAGCGAGTTTTCCCCATGGTGCCGAGGCTCCACACGACACTGTTCGGTTCGCACCTGATGTTGATGACAGCATTTTGAGCAAGCTCGTCGGATCAGTGGGACCCCTCGAAGGCAAGCGAGTGCTGGACTTGGGATGTGGGGCAGGCGGATGCTCGCTGGCTCTGGCCCGAAAAGGAGCCCATGTCATAGCCGTCGAAGGATCCACCGCCCGGCTTACTCAGGCCCGGGCCGCTGCCGAAATTGCTCAGCTAAAAGTCGAGTTCCATCACAGCGATCTGGCCGATCTGGCATTCCAACGCGCAGATAGCATTGACCTTGTTATTGCTGTGTATTCCCTGTCTGGCGTGCAAGACCTTGGTCGAGTCTTTCGACAGCTTCATCGCATCATGAAACCAGAAGCTGCACTGGTCATGTCAGTACCGCACCCGTTTTCGTTGATGCTCGAGCTTGATGCCGATGAGCAATCCACCCCGTATCTCACCCGCACGAGCTGGCATGACCAGGCCATTTCATGGCGAGCAAGTGGTGATGAAGGGGTCACTCATGTCCATCAAGTCAGTGAGCTCTTCACCAGCCTGATCCGAGCAAACTTTCGAGTGGACACAATTGTTGAGCCCGAGGCTGTTACTGGTCCTACTGCCACCCGGCCACCGAGCGTGCACTTTTCTGACTTGGCGGACTGGGTTCCTAGCAGCCTGGTGATCAGAGCGCGCAAAGAAGGCACCTGACTCGTTTGCTCAGGTACTGCGAACCACCACGACTGGGCAGTGCGCATGATTGACCACGTAGGTAGTCACCGATCCAATGAGCAGGCCGACAAACCCGCCATGTCCTCGGGATCCAACAACGAGTAGGTCGGACTCTTTGGAGACCGAGATCAGCAGCTCACCAGCATGGCCTTCGAGAACCTCTGTGGTGACTTCAACACCCTCAAGGTCACCAAATTCGCGCACGGTGTCGACTGCTGCACCCAACATGATGTTGGTAGCGGCTGCGTAATCAGACAAGTCTGTTGTTGCCATCTCGTAGCCAGTGCTCAGAATTGCTCCTGAAAAGACTGCTACGACATGAAGCACAGATCCACGAAGCTTGGCTTCTTTTGCAGCCCAGCTCAGGGCACTCACCGACTGCTCTGATCCATCTATTCCAACCACAATTCCAGCCACTACTACTCCTTCGTCTGTGCCTTGTCTCCAAGGCTCTGCGGCAACACGCTAGAGGGTAGCTGTCCTGCAGGGTTCTCTGGCTGTTGAGCCCACCAGGCATCAAGGTCGGCCACGGCTTGCTCCGCTGAGACTGGACCGCGTTCAAGGCGCAGTTCCAAGAGATAGCTCAATGCCCTGCCCACGACCTGGCCCTGGGTGAGCCCCAGATGATCCATCACCTCTCGACCGTCAAGGTCTGGGCGGATCGACTTCAGTTCTTCTTGTTCGCTCAGTTGGGCAATGCGTAGTTCAAGGTCATCAATTCGGCGATTGAGCGCATCTGCTTTTCGTTGGTTTCTCGTGGTGCAATCAGCACGGGTCAGTGCCAGTAGCTCGGGGAGTAATTCCCCAGCGTCACGAACAAACCTGCGCACCGCCGAGTCGGACCAGCCCATGTCATAGGTATGAAATCGCAGGTGGAGGTAGACCAGTTGAGAGATCTGCGCAACCATCTCATTGCTGAACTTCAGCGCCTTCATTCGTTCCCGTGTCATTCGGGCACCGACTACTTCGTGGTGATGAAACGAGACCCCGTTCGGACCAATCGCCCTCGTAGCTGGCTTGGCAATGTCATGAAAGAGCGCTGCAAGGCGCACAAGAAGCTCCGCAGGAGCTTGTGCAACCACCGCAATGGTGTGGGTCAGGACATCCTTATGACGGTGAATGGGATCTTGTTCCAAGCGCATGGCGGGCAACTCAGGGAAGAAATGTGCCGCTAGGCCAGTGTCGTGCAAGAAGTACAAGCCATCTGATGGATCGGCAACGACCACCAGTTTGCAGAGTTCATCTCGGATGCGTTCGCTCGACACAATAGAAAGTCGGTCAGCCATGGACTGCACCGCCACAAGCAACTCGGGCACGGCCTGTAGCGAGTACGAAGAGATGAACCGTGCAGCACGCATCATCCGAAGCGGATCATCGGAAAACGATTCCTCAGGGGAAATCGGGGTACGCAACACACCCTCAGCTAGGTCCTTCAAGCCGTCAAAAGGATCGATCAACGTTGGTTTATCAACAGTGATTTCGATTGCCATTGCGTTCACGGTGAAATCACGCCTTGAGAGATCTGCATGGATCTCGCTCGTGAAGTGCACCTCCGGCTTGCGGCTATCTGCCGAATAGGTTTCTGCCCGATGAGTAGTGATCTCGTAGGTACACCCGTCGATTTCACAACCAATGGTTCCAAAACGCTCACCAGTAGCCCAGACTGCTGAGGCCAAAGGTCTTACCAAAGCTTTGACCTCTTCGGGAAGGGCATCAGTGGTCAAGTCAACGTCGTTGCTCGGGCCTTGACGATCAAGGAGTAGGTCACGAACTCGGCCACCAACGAGGTACAGGCGCTTGTTGTTATTTTGGAATACCTCACCAAGCGGGGCGAGGGCATCAAGTTCATCTTTTGCTCTCGCTGGAATCACTCGGCAAGGCTACCGGCGCGGCAAGAGGTCTCGTGACCTATCCTTGGCGGAGCGATCGGAGCGATCGGAGCAGCAGGTGCAGGAGACCTAGTTCAAGCCTATGAGCACGCGTCAGTCCCTGACTCTTGGAAACGAGCGGTTTCATGTGGGCCCCTGGCACGCAGATCCGGGCATTGCCTATCTCACGGTTAAGTCGAACGTTGTTGAGCCAACTGCCCAGGGACTCAACGCCTGCGTGCAGCGAATTCGCCAGGATGGCTACTCCTCGGTCATTACAGCCGCGCTTCACCCTCTAGAAGCACGTCCCTACTTTGCGGCGGGGTTCTTGGAATACGACCGCCTTCGAGTGCTCTCTCATGACCTCGGTCGAGTCGGAATGATGGGGAACTCAAGGCCGGCAGGTGTGCAGATTCGCAAGGCAAGGCGATCGGACCGTGCTCTGGCTCTGCAGGTTGACAAGCTTGCCTTCCCTCGCTTCTGGCGACTCGATGCCGCGGGCCTTGACGAAGCAATCTCGGCCACACCCCGGACGCGGTTTCGCCTAGCCGAGATTCACGGCCAAGCCATTGGGTACTCAGTCATTGGCCGATCACGCAACCAAGGCTTTCTGCAGCGGCTTGCTACTCACCCGGACTACGCAGGCACCGGAGTTGGTTCAGCGCTTGTGGTTGATGCTTTGCTCTGGGCTCGGCGCCGAAAGGTCACCCGTGTCCTAGTCAATACTCAAACAGATAACCAGCGCGCCCTGCGGCTCTACAAGCAGCTCGGATTTCAGCTCACCCCAACCGACCTAGTTGTGCTGACCAAAGACTTGCCGTGAGATCACTTCGCACAATCCTTGGCCGGCGGACAACAGTCAAGCTGCTCACTGTGTGCTCCGGCGCTGTTGCGATTGTCATCGCGGGCGTCTCCCCCGCACAAGCCAGCCAGGCTGCGCCGACCCAACAACCCGCAGAAGTCCTCCAGATCAGTTCAATTTCGCCTTGGGTAAACTCCACAGGCGAGTTTCAAGTTCGATTTGAGCCGACCGTTGCGGTTCCCCCTGGGTCGATACTCACCTACACCGTTCATCAGGGGCTACAACCGACCCGCTCACAAACCCTGCGAGACAAAGTCGATGGGGTCATCGACGGTGCTTCAGCCGGCAAGGTTCTACAGAGCCCAGTGACCAAGCCACTTGCCGAGTACGGAGACCCTGTGAGTGGCTCGGTACTCACCATCCCAATTCGTTCGAGTCCCGATCAGGACCGCCTCCGGGTACTCCTTCCAAAGGCAGGTATTCACCCTGTGGAGTTGGTCCTCACGAGTGCTGAAGGACCCGAAATCTGGAGCCAAGTCGTGTTCTTGAATCGACTACCGACGAATTACTCCACGCAACAGCAAGACCCAAGCGCTGTCGCAGTGACCCTGCTTGTACCCATAGAAACAGCGCCGAGTCTTGACTCAGCCGGACTCGCCGCCTTTGGTGTTGCCGACCGCTCCCGCATTGATGCTGCAAGCACCCTGCTTGAGGAGGTACCGGAAGCGCCGCTGACCTTGGGGCTCCGCCCAAATACCCTCGATGGTCTCGTTCGCAGCAAAGAACCCTGGGCTGAGCGGTTTGTGAACGCTCTCACCTCGGCTCTATCAGCACCGGAGGCAGGGCCACCCGCTACTCCTAGACCATCACTACTCTCGATGCCGTATGTCCACGTGAGTACTGCTGGGCTCGTTTCGGCTGGCGCCGCAGCCGATTTGCAGCGAGAAATCGCTCTGGGCGACCGGGTCACCAGACAAATCACTTCTACGAAGTCGCGCCAAGGTATCTGGGCCCTCGATGACACGCTCAGCCCTGAGTCGGCCCAAGTACTCGCTGGCTTCGGCAACACGACATTTCTCGTCGATCCTGCTCAACTCGAACGACCTGCGAACCTGACCGAGCAACAAACCATGACTGCGGGCAGTCAGCTTGGCAAGGATTCCGGCCTGCGGGCTCTGGCATATGACACCCTGGTTTCCGCCCGGTTCGCTGACTCTGGGGTCGATCCGGCTCTTCGATCACATCAGGTCATCTCGATCATCATGGCCTCCTGGTTCACGGCCCGGAGCCCAGGGTCAGAAAGCTTCTCTGCAGGCGGGGCCGCACTGGGTTCAGTCATTGTTATTCCGACAACTATTGACCCCGCTGTTGTTTCGGCCCTTGAGCCAAGCTTGCTCAGCGGTGGGCCACTGCAAGTCCTAGCAAATTCGGCCCCCCTCGGACCGGCCTCTACCAAATCTGCAGAACCGGTGGTGCAATTGGCGCCAGTGGTTTCCCCCGATGAACGACTCGCAGTTGTTGAAACAACAGAAACGCGACGGCAGATCACTGCCTACCGAACGATGACTGCCTCACCGGAGTCCGAAGTCGAACTCTGGACCCGTATGAATGCTCAAACGCTGGCCACTGAACTGACCCCTGAGCAACGGCTCGGCCTGCACAACTCGGTGCGATCACAGCTTGCTAGCAATCTGGCCGCCATAGAGCTTCCACCACCACGTCAGGTCACTATTACTGGCCGCAGCACAGATATTCCGCTTCGCTTTCGAAACAACTTGCCTTACGAAATCAAGCTCCGTCTGACAGCTCGATCTACTCGACTCGCCGTGTCCGGTGGTGATTCCCAAGTAATTGTTCTGGCACCAGGTGAAAACCGAATTGACCTAGCAGTAACAGTGCGGGCCCCTGGCGAGTCGGACCTGCGGATCAAGCTCCTCTCGCCAAACGAGGAACTCGAAATTGGGCAGATCGAACTGCCCGTGCGAGCAACTGCAATTTCTGGAGTGGGAGCTGCGTTATCGGCAATCTCGATCCTGTTCTTGCTGCTGTGGTGGACCCAAGCTCACCGGCGACGTAAACGTGACGCATCTCGAACTGCGGGTGATCACCCTGCTCTAGCGGCGCCCGTAGAGCCCTCCTCAAATTGAAGGCAAAGCTTCCACAAAAATCTCCCTTTGGCCCGATAGGTTAGACAGTGGTGGCTGATGGACGAGCGAGGCCGAACCCGACTGATGTGACGCGAGTCGAAGCCGCGCCGGTTCAGGGTTTTGTCGGTCTCACACTGTGCGGACGATACGAGTTACACGGTCTCATCGGATCAGGTGGCATGGCACAGGTCTGGGATGCGACAGACTTGGTTCTCGGCCGCGAAGTTGCAGTCAAAATACTGCATCCTCACCTCTCTGGGGACGAAGCATTCGTCACTCGGTTCCGGGCTGAGGCCGTTTCGGCTGCGCGTCTGAGCCATCCAAACATTGTTGGTGTCTACGACACCTGTTCCGATAACGGAAACGAAGCAATTGTTATGGAGCTGCTCGATGCCACCACCTTGCGTACCTACCTTGACGAGCATCACACTGTTGATTCCGATACCACGATTCGCATCAGCCTCCGCCTGTTAGATGCCCTTGAAGCCGCCCATCGAGCAGGCCTCGTGCATCGAGATGTCAAACCCTCAAATATCTTGCTGTGTGTTGATGGCCGGGTAAAGATCGCAGATTTTGGGATTGCCAAGGCAGAAGACCAAACCGAGCTCACTCAGGACGGTGCCTTGGTTGGTACGGCAACCTATTTGTCGCCAGAACAGTTGCTCGGCAACAAAATCGATGGTCGCGCCGACCTCTACTCCCTTGGCATCGTCATGTACGAATGTCTGACCGGTAGAGTCCCCTTTCAAGGAGACACGGGTGCAGCGGTTGCTCTGGCACGGCTTCATTCCGTTCCCATTGATCCGCGTCGGGTTCGAGCAGATGTTCCCCCAGGCTTGGCCGAAACAGTCATGCGCACTCTTGAGCGAGATCCAGATGATCGCTTCAACTCTGCTGCTGATCTACGAGCGGCCCTGCTGAACACAAGTGCTGAGACCCAGCCCGTCAGGAGCAGGCCTGCTGCACAGATCGACCCCGATCCCACAGGGCCAGGTGAGTCCTTCGCAAAATCTGAGCGTAAATGGCTCTATCCGGCGCTGTTTATTCTGCTTGTTGCCACTGCCTTGGTGATTGCAGGATTACTCGTCCGAGAAACGACCCTCAATGATGGATCCGGCGGCAGCGCTAGCAGCGCAACCACTGCTGTTCCTTCATCTAGTGAGCTAGCCATTGCTGCTGCGATCCCGTTTGACCCACAGGGCAAGGGTGAACCCGGAGAAAACAATCAACTCAAGAACAACGCCTTCGACGGCGATCCGAAGACCGCGTGGCGGACCGAGGGCTACGACACGGCAAACTTCTTCGGCAGTAAGAAGGGCGTAGGCCTTGGGCTGGTTCTGGAAGAACGTGCTCTCATTGATCGGGTGCTCATTGAGGGCTCAACGAATGGGTGGAGCGGATCGATCTTTGTGATCGATGCCGAAAATCTTGATGGGGTTGACCCAGGCTCAGCCAAGCCGACTGCAACCTTTCAAGATGTCAGCGGCGCAATAGATCTTGACTTGACGCAGCTAGCAGCGGCCCAACGAACCGGTAGTTCTGTGCTGGTCTGGATTACCAACCTCGGTTCACCCCAAGAGGACAAGCGTCACCGCGTAGAAATCGCCGAGATCACCTTGACTGGCTCAGCAGCCACAAACTGAGTGAAGCCCAGCATCTTCGGCTGACCCCACTAGAGTCTGAGGGAATGCCGGAAGAACCCGTAGCTCCCGAGACCACCGACTGGACTGATCAGGTTACCGACCTGATTGTTGACTCTGTAGACAAGGTCCGCGACCGCGCAACAGGGCCGATCTTAGAATATTCAAGGATTTCGGTACATGCCCTGGTGGCGCTGGTTCTGCTTACACCCGTGGGCATATTTATGCTGATTGGCACCATCCGCTTGCTGACTTGGGCTGTCGGTGAAGCTTGGATTGCCTACACCATCCTGGGAACAGTTTTCGTTCTGATCGGCGCCCTGCTCTGGTCGAAACGCTCCAAATTACCGCTGTAGACTGATAGACCCGCAGAACAAAAAGGGTCACCATGTCTCCCGAGAACGCTTCCCCTACCGCTGAACCGATCCCTCGCAAGGTCATCATCATTGGATCTGGGCCCGCTGGCCTGACAGCAGCTATCTACACTGCTCGAGCCAATCTCGAGCCCCTCCTGATCGAGGGCGAGCCATCTTCAAACAGCGACCAACCAGGCGGACAGCTCATGCTTACCACTGAGGTCGAGAACTTCCCGGGATTCCCCTCGGGAATCATGGGCCCTGAGCTCATGGCGAACTTCCGGGAACAGGCCGCCCGCTTCGGAACCGAGATCCTGACCTCGAAAGTCTCCAAAGTCGACCTGAGCCAGCGGCCGTTCAAGGTTTGGATCGGCAACAGCAGTGCAGAGCCAACTTATCTAGCCGAGAGCATCATCGTTTCAACAGGCGCTCAGTCGCTGATGCTCGGCCTCGAGGCAGAAAAGCGGCTGCTCGGCCATGGCCTTTCTACCTGCGCTACATGCGATGGGTTCTTCTTTCGCGACCAGGACATCGCCGTGGTCGGTGGCGGCGACTCTGCTGTCGAAGAGGCCATGTTTCTTTCCAGGTTTGCCGCAACCGTCACCATTATTCATCGCAGAGACGAGCTTCGAGCATCCAAAATCATGCAGGATCGGGCGCATGACAACCCGAAGATCAAGTTCATCTGGAACACAGTGGTGGAAGACATCCTCGGCGAGAGTTCCGTTGAAGGTCTAGCGCTTAGGAACCTGCTCACCGATGAACGCAGCACTGTTGGATTCACTGGTGTTTTCGTAGCCATCGGCCATCGCCCCTCAACTGACCTGTTCAGAGGCCAACTCGACCTAAAAGAGAATGGCTACCTCATCACTCAGGGCAGCAGCTCAAAAACGAACATTGAGGGAGTCTTTGCCTCCGGTGACGTTCAAGATGACTACTACCGCCAAGCAATTACTGCCGCTGGTAGTGGCTGCATGGCGGCGATTGATGCCGAACGATTCCTTGAGGACCAAGGCCACTAGTATCTCTGTCAGGTTGTGAGCCTGCTCGCACCACCCCACCCCTAGCAACGAGAGGACATCTTATGTCGGGTTCAATCAGTCAACTCAGCGAAGCTACCTTTGCCGAACAGGTCAACAGCAGCGCAGAGCCAGTGCTCGTAGACTTTTGGGCCGAGTGGTGTGGCCCGTGCAAGACGATCGCTCCCATTCTCGAGGAGATCGCCACAGAACAGACTGGCTCTCTCAAGATTGCCAAGGTCAATGTTGACGAGAACCCTGGCCTAGCCCGTGAGTATGGCGTGCAAAGCATCCCCACCATGATTCTTTTCAAAGATGGCGAGATCGTGCAGAAAATCGTTGGAGCGAAGGGCAAAGAGGCGCTCCTAGCTGACCTCCGGCCGCATCTGTAGTCACCTCTGGTATCGAACATCTGTTCGATCTATGAGTCTGCTCCCCTAGTTTCTGGAGTTTTGTTATCACCCTTGCCTCGCTTCCGTTGATCGCAGGTTCTACCGGACCTGACGTGGCTGACCTGCAAAGAAGGCTGAAGGCTGCAGGGTTTTCTACCTCTGATGATCCCGGTAGCTTTTCTTCTACGACTCAAGTAGCCGTGCGGGAATTCCAAAAGGCAAACGGCCTAGACCCAGACGGGGCCTGCGACTCCACCACTTGGGCGGCCTTAGTAGAAACTGCATTCAATATTGGTGATCGCCTGTTGTGTCTGCGCTCCCCCATGATGCGCGGTGACGACGTATCTGAACTTCAGCTACGTCTGGGTGCGTTGGGGTTTGATGCCGGCCGAGTCGACGGAATCTTTGGACCTCTCACGCAACAAGCGATCGCCGATTTCCAGCGAAATGCTGGGCTGGTCAGCGACAAGGTCTGTGGACCCGAGACTGTTGACTCACTAGTTCGCCTTGAGGGTCGCGGTGGTAGCGCCACTGTGACAGGGGTTCGGGAACGAGATCGCCTGCGGCGACGACTCACCGACTTGAACGACCTTCGCGTCGGGCTCGGTTCAATTGGCCAGATCCATCCTATTTTGAGCGGCTTCGCCTCTGGGCTCCAGGGCTCAGGCATATCTACCCTGCTACTCGATGATCAGGATTGGTCCCGCCAAGCTGAGTCCGTCAACCTGTTTTCGGCCGATCTCTATCTGGGATTTGAGGTCTCGGATCAAGCTCAAGCTGATGCAAGCTATTTTTCGGTTCCAGGCTACGAGTCAGACGCAGGCAGACGTTTCGCTGAGTTGATCATACGAGAACTTCCCGCAGCACCCGGTTGGGGAGTTGGCAGCGTTCAGGGAATGCGCCTGCAGATTCTGCGCGAAACACGACCACCAGCAGTGCTCCTCAGATTGGGCCCACCCGCTGTTTTGGAGGCAAGTCATGCGCTTGTCATCGCGGCACTGCACCGTGCTTTGGAAGCCTGGGCAAGCGATCCCTGCTAGCTGAGTCGATTCGCAGGTTCAACCCTCAATCTGAGCCTCAGCTTTGGTTAACCACAAGTTTTCCCACAGCCTGTGCATAAACCCTCAGCGGGGAAAGCGCTGAATAGATGCAGCTGGATCACTACTGCTGCATCCGCTATTCAATGATTCTGCGGTACAGCCGTTCTAGGTCTTCAAGATTCGCAAATTCCACCGTCACCTTGCCGCGCTTTGCAGTCATGGACACTCCCACTCGAGTATCTAGGTATGACGCCAGCAGCTCCTCAAGTTCCAAAATACCTGGGGGTCGCAGTTTCCGCTCGGGGTCATGGCTTGGTTCTGAGCTCTCAGGGGAACCACCACCGGCTGCTGCTCCACCGAGGCCAGCCTCAAGATCGATTCGTTCCTTGATCAGCTGCTCTACTTCTCGAACACTGAGGGACTCAGAAACTACTCTTTTGGCCACTGCCTCCTGATAGGCACGATCAGGGTGGCCAAGAATTGCTTTGGCATGCCCAGCCGAGAGGAGTCCCTCGCCAACCAGCTTCTGAACAGCGGGGGAGAGCTGGAACAACCGGAGGTGGTTTGCTACAGCGGAGCGACTCTTACCAACCCGCTTAGCCACCTGTTCTTGGGTCATAGAAAAGTCTTCTATCAGTTGCTGGTAGGCCGCAGCCTCTTCAAGGGCATTCAAGTCCTGACGATGAAGGTTCTCCACCAGAGCCTGTTCTAGGGAACTGACATCGTCAACTGTGCGAACTATTGCGGGGATAGTGGGAAGACCAACACGCTTTGCTGCACGCCACCTTCGTTCACCAGCGATGATTTCAAACCCAGCATCAGTCTGTCTGACAAGTATCGGCTGCAGAACTCCGAGTTCACGAATGCTATCGACTAGACCTTCTAGGGTCTCCTCGTCGAATGCCTTTCTTGGTTGTAAGGGGTTCGCGTGCACTGCAGATAGGTCAAGATTATGCAACCCTGCAGCGCTCTCCTCGACCTCTGTATCCCCGGTTGGGATCAATGCTGACAATCCCCGACCTAGTCCACCTTTACGAGACACCGCTAACCTCCCGGGCTAGTTCCTTATAAGCCACGGCACCCCGAGAGCTCGGATCAAACGTGGTAATTGGCTGCCCGAATCCAGGCGCTTCAGATAGGCGTACATTTCTTGGGATCACCACTCGACACACCCGTGAGCCGTAATGGCCTCGAACCTCGTCTGAGACTTGCTCACCTAACTTGGTCCGGCCGTCGTACATGACCAGAACAATATTGAGAATCTCTAAACTCGCGTTGAGGTTGCGGCGGATGAGATCAACGTTTCTCGTTAATTGCCCAAGCCCCTCGAGTGCATAGTACTCACACTGAATCGGCACCATAACCTCGGTAGCAGCAACTAAGGCGTTCACCGTCAGCAGACCGAGCGAAGGTGGACAATCGATGAGTACATAATCGTAATCATCGATCACCTCATCCAAAGCTCGCTTCAGTTTGCTCTCACGACTAAACGCTGTCACTAGCTCAATCTCGGACCCAGCCAGATCCAGACTCGCGGGGGCAATAAAGAGTCCCTTCACTTCAGTGGGCTCTACGCACTCATCAAGATTGACGTCCTGCAGGAGTACGTTATAGATGGTCACGTCGAGATCATGGTGGTTGATCCCCAACCCGGTCGTGGCATTGCCCTGGGGATCAAGATCGATGAGCAGTACGCGATATCCAAGATCGGCAAGAGCCGCACCCAGATTCACAGTAGTCGTGGTCTTACCCACGCCGCCCTTCTGATTAGCTAAAGCAATGACTCGCGGAAGCGCTGGCGTTGTACGAACAAAGCCCCCCGCTGGGGAATCCTCAGGTGCACTGGTTGATCCCTGACCATCGGTCGGGTCTTCTGCGTCCCTTGGCTGCTCAACTCCTCGATCATCTGGTTCTTCCGGATACTCGGTGACAAACTCCTCTTCGGTTTGCTCCTCCGGGGGTGCCTCGGTTGGCAGGTCTGTACCGTCCAAATCTGTATCGTCCAAATCTGTACTGTCCAACTTCAGAACCTGATCTTCCTGGTCTTGTACCTCTGGTGCAAATCCCTCCGCCTGAAGCGTCGGGGTCTGCTCTGGCTCAGGCGGGGACTGCAGGTCTGTCATCCTCTGTATACTTGACGGTTCTCGGCCTCGGGTCAAGGACCCTCGGTGTGTTCCACGTGGAACAATGCAAAGTTGACCGAAATTTTCTGCAGAATGTTAGAACAGTGGCCTTTTTGTAGGTATTCCCACTCGCCTTGGATACTTCTCTGAACAAGGCGTGACCATGGTGAATGCTTGGATTGTTGCTTGTTCCTGAGTCTTCCGAGCTCCGAGTTGTAGGCCGAGTAGTTGCAGGCCCTGCTCAGGCCATCGGCCCGGGTCGGACTGTGGGGGCTCACTAATGAGCAGGACCGAACCTGGTCCGGACAAGAAACCGATCGCGCATTCGGCCGTCACTGCTGGGGGCCCGAAGGAACGTGACACAACGGAATCAAAACTGCCTCGCAGCTCAGGATCTCGAGCTAGTTCCTCAGCACGGCCCGTAACGACTTGAGTCCGATCGGCAATATCGAGTCTTTCAATCGCAGACTGCAGAAACGCGCACCTGCGTTGATTGCTATCCAAAAGCACAAATTCAGCTGCAGGTAATGCAAGAGCCAGTACCAGTCCAGGAACTCCGCCGCCGCTTCCAAGGTCGAGAATTCTTGCGTGGTTTGCTAAGGACTCGAGGAATGCCTGAGCATGATCAATCTGCGGACCAACTGGACCAGGTCCCAGAAAGCCAAGGCTGCGGCTTTCCTCTAAAACCAAAACGAGATCTTGAGCCGGGTCGTTCACGCTCAGTATTCTCGCAGGTTTCAGTAGTCTCTGGTTAGTTATGCCCAAAACGCGACGTAGGCACCCTTTCGGGTGCCTACGTCAGCCTGCTTCATTTAACGAATCAGACGGGCTTGAGCACGACCCTGCGACGAGGATCCTCCCCTTCGGAGACTGATGAGATTCCATCGATCTCGGAAGCAACGTCGTGTACTTGCTTTCGATCAGCACTTGACATGACTTCAAATACCACTGTGGTACCGGTAGTCACGGTAGCGGCCTGCTCGTTCACGAATGCCGTCAGCGCCTGCTTGCGGCGTTCACGAATACCTTCGATGTCCACAGTAACTCGGCCATATTCTCTGCCGGCTGCCTGACGCTGCAAGGTGTTTCTGGTGATCTCCTGGATAGCCTCAAGCGTAACGAGACGAGGTCCAACCATCACACCTAGGCCCTCGCCCGAAAGGTTGACTCGCAAGTCCTCGTCTTCGAATACTGCCTGTGCAGTGGCCGAGAATCCGAATGACTCAGCTAGGCCGGTGAGGAACTCCTCGACGACGGTGCACTGTTCCGCTTGGTCCATCGGTTCTTTGTTGCGCCGCGGTTCAGACCGATCACGGGGGGCCGATGTTCCACGTGAAACATTCGGTTCGCCCGCTGAGTTACCCTGATTCTCCGAATTGGCTGCAGCGGGAGCAGAGCCCGCATCTTCCTTTCGAGGCCGACGCTTGCGCTCAACCTTGGCCCGTGGAGACTTTGGAAGTATACGTGCGCGAACCCTGGCGTCACCGCGTGGGCGGCCAAAGAGGCCGGTCTTCGGCTCCTCCAGTAGCTCAAACTCCGCATCTTCCTGATCAACTCCGAGCTGATCTAATGCCAATTCCTTGGCTTCTTCTACCGTCTTGCCGGTGGTTTCTACCCACTCCATCACATACCTCAGTTGTTCTTCGTCTGGGAACCTCGACGGGACTCCCCGGAACGCCGCGGATTAACCTTGGCCTTGCTCGGTGTGCTCGACGTGATTCCGTCCGTCGAGTCTTGTCCTGATTGCTTTTTGTGAGCTGCTTGGCTTTTGACACTGTTCCCAGGGGTTCGTTCCTCAGGTTCAGACTTTGCAGACTTCTTTGGTGCAAGGACAGCCTTTGAACTCTTGGCTGCCTTGGTCTCCTTTGAGCTGACCTCAATCGGGTTCTTCTCGTGTTCCTTGCGGTATACCGAACGCGTGATATAGCTGTTTGTTCCAATACGGCAGAAGTTCTGAGTACACCAATACAGAGCCATGCCGGCGGGGAACCCAAACGAGAAGATGGGCAAGAAGAAGGGCATGAACTTCATGATCATCTGTTGCTGAGGATTCACGTTTGAGGAGGTGTTCCGGGACTGCAGTTGATGATTCTGGAACAGTCCGGTGGCCAGCATGATGCCCAGCAAAGCCAGATAGGGAATAGCGAGTAGCAACCCGAGTTTGAGTGCCTGGCTTGCTGACAGTGAGAGGTCCATCCCAAGGAAATTCATCCTTGAGGTCGTACTCAATGCTTTATACAACTGAGTAGATTCATTCAGGTGCTTCGGGTGAAAGAACTGATCGCTGAAGATCCAAGGCGTCGCCTCCACCCTTTTCTGTACCTGAGCCAGAATCTGCCCAGTACCTGATCCCAGGCCGCCATCTCGGACCGTGAGCCCTCGAATCAATTGGTACATGATGATGAAGACGGGCATCTGAGCCACCATGGGTAAGCAACCGCCGAGCGGGTTGATGGAATTCTCTTTGTAGAACGCCATCAACTCAGCATTGAGCTTCTCTCGGTCATTCTTGTATTTCTCTTGGATGCGTTTCATCTCCGGTTGCATCCGCTGCATCTGCAGCATCGACCGGGTGCTCTTTACCGTCAGCGGCGTAATGAGTGCCATGACCAACACGGTGAGCGCCATGATCGAGAATCCGTACCCAAACCAAGGACGAATCCCCTCTGGTACGAGCACATAAAAAAAGTTCAGGATTGATGCAAGGGCATCAAAAAACTGTTCGAACATCAGCAGGCCTTCTGGCTGGGTGGCAAGGGGACAGGAGTTGAAGGGTGGTCGTGGCAGGTAGCGCTTGTAGTTTCTGGAACGGGGTCATACCCCTGGCCACCCCAGGGTTGGCAACGTAGTAATCTTCGAAGCCCAAGCATGGATCCCCGCAACGCACCGTGTTGCTGCACTGCCTCGGCGGCATAGGTTGAGCAACTTGGTGTAAAGCGACACGGTGAGGGTCGGCCCTCTCGAGCAAGCTGATAGAAACGGATCCCCGATAAAGAAGCGCGGGCGAGAAGAGACGGTGTGTTTACTGGCCCTTCAACCAATTTAGATTGCCTGTCTACTGTCATCGGTCTACTCGAATCATCTCTCAAAACGATCCGTTTCGGCTTGGCGATCACTAATTCTGAGACTCGGTTGCTGGCTGATAGCTGCCTGCAAGTAACCGGAAAGTTCCTTCATCGTGCTTCCGACAGCCCGGGGGTGCACGATAACCAAATAGGGCGCTGATTCAAACAGATTCAACTGTTCCAACTGCACTGCAGCATGGCGAATCTGCCGGCGAAGGCGGTTTCTCACCACTGCATTGCCAACTTTGCGGGAAATGGCAAACGCCAAAGCAGGCCGCGCTCTTCCAGTCGGGCTCGCTCTGACCACAGTAAGTGGCCCGCTACGGGACCGAACTGCGCCTCGTCCGAACTCCCGGAAGACTGCACGTTCGTGGATCCGGTCGATCAGGCAGACAGACGCTGACGGCCCTTACGGCGCCTTGACTTGATGATGGCTCGACCAGCGCGGTCGGACATACGGTGGCGAAAGCCGTGCTTACGGGCACGGCGTCGTTCGTTCGGCTGGTAGGTACGCTTCACAGAAACTCCAAACAACTACGAGCAGATTGGTCATCTGCTCTATGAACCTGATCAGTAGATGAGTCCACTAGTCAGGCCGGCTACCTGGGGCAAGCGTCGTCGGTTTGCCGGACGCTAACGGCATTCGTTCGAAAGCCGAACGCGAATAATTGCCCCGGAGACACCCGGACCATAAAGAGTAGATTGTTCCGCTGGATTCTGCCAACTATCAAATCCAATGAGACAGAAGTCACTAGCGAATTTGCTAGTAGGTCAACCAGTCACTATCTTTTGCTCACCTTGGGGCAACGAAGTTATCCACAGAATGTGGACGTAGCTGTGGATGAAGCCCCACTGACCCGGGTTTCTGACTTGGTTCTAGGGGAGTTTTCCAAGCAGTAGCATCGGTGGACTCAGTTCGTTGTGCACCAAGGCTGCACCAATCCGAGGGAAGAAGGCCACATTGGGAGGAGAGGGAGCAAACATCTGGGCCTCAGCTGCACCCTTGCTCGCGATGCAGGTAAGCGACAGCGTCTGGAGTTCCACCTTCCAAGATATGACTGGCATCGAGATCGTGGACGATATTCTCACGGTCTCGGTTCCGAGCCAATTGGTTCGCCAGCGCATCGAACAGCGTTATGTCGAGCTCCTGCTTTCGGCGCTAACAGATGCCGGTTATCCCGATCTCACACTCGTTATCGAGGTTGAGATCGACACGCTTCAACCAGAGCCAGAGGCCGCCGATTCACAGAGCGGATCTGCCTCGAGAGGCGACCCAACTACGCCCGCAGCTTCATCTACAACCGGGTCATCGACAACCGGATCACCAACAGGAGCGGCTCCACAAGCAAATGCTGCGCGTCGCTACACCTTTGACACCTTCGTTATTGGACAATCGAACCGCTTCGCTCACGCGGCTGCACTGTCCGTTGCCGAAACACCAGCACGCAGCTATAACCCTTTGTTTGTCTACGGTGACGCTGGCCTGGGAAAAACGCACCTTCTGCAGTCCATTGCGAATTACGTCAGAGAGAACTACCCGCAGTACAAAGTTCGCTACCTATCGACAGAGACCTTGCTCAACGAGTTCGTCGACGCTATTCGCAAGAACTCCCAGCCCGAATTCAAGCGAAGATACCGTGAAATCGACGTTCTGCTCGTAGATGACATTCAGTTTATGGAAGGAAAAGAACAGCTACAGGAAGAGTTCTTCCATACCTTTAACACCCTGCATGAGGCTCAGCGACAGATTGTCTTGTCCTCAGATCGACCGCCCGATGCAATAGCCACCCTTGAAGATCGGCTGCGTAGTCGTTTCAAGATGGGCCTCATCACCGACATTCAGCCACCCGACTTCGAGACCAGGCTGGCTATTCTGCTCAAAAAGGGTGAACAGTCGAACACAAAGGTTCCCGCTGACGTACTCGAGTTCATCGCTACCAACATCACCTACAACATCCGCGAGTTAGAGGGAGCGCTCATCCGAGTCAGTGCTTACGCTGCGCTCAATAACGAACAACTGACCGTCGAACTTGCTGAAATCATCCTCGCCGACTCCATTAGTGCCACGAAACCCCGGCAGATCACTGCGAGCTATATCAGCGAAAAGACAGCAGAGATGTTTGGGGTAGAAGTGGAGCAGCTCCGGAGTAAAAGTCGAACCCGGGACTTAGTTCATGCCCGCCAGGTAGGCATGTATGTCTGTCGAGAACTCACCGACCTCTCATATCCACAAATCGGAAAAGAATTTGGTGGCCGTGATCACACCACGGTGATTCATGCCTACGACAAGATCTCTAACCTGATGCAAGAGCGCCGCAAAACCTACGACGACGTGACGTTGCTCATCCAACAGATTCTGGCTCGATGATGACTCACCCTGTGGGGCTTCTGCTGCCGTTGGGAGCGGGATCGCGACCGCGATGGGAGCGGGATCGCGATGTGATTCGCACTCTGAAACAGCACTGCTCATACACAGACATCAGTGAAATTTCAAAGCTGTCCAGTGGATTACCAAATCGGGTTGTGGACAGCCCACCCATACAGTCTCTGGCCTGCACTAGGTTTCCCACAATCCACAGGCCCAACTACTACTACCACTGGATGAATAACAAAAACGACACCAGTAGTGGGGAAAGCGAGTAATCGTGAAATTCCGTTGTGAGCGCGAAGAATTGTCTGAAGCCTTAGGGCTCGCTCAACGCGCAACCTCACCAAGACCATCCAACCCGATTCTCGGAGGCTTGCGTCTCCAACTGATTGGAAATCAGCTAACCGTTACAGGTAGCGACTTCTCAATCACCATCACCAGTGTCATTACTGTCGGCGGAGAGACTGACGGTGTAGCTGTTCTGCCAGCGAAGTTGATCAACGAAATCGTTCGATCCTTTGAG
Organism: Actinomycetota bacterium; assembly: GCA_947473395.1. Classification (GTDB taxonomy): domain Bacteria; phylum Actinomycetota; class Acidimicrobiia; order Acidimicrobiales; family Microtrichaceae; genus IMCC26207. Next base: position 19,340 of record CANJEC010000006.1, read on the forward strand.
AGCGGGGCAGTAGAAATCGACACCGAATTCGAAGACGGTCGGGCTCGCATCAGTTCTGGTCGCTCAAACTTCGAATGCAATATGAGTCCAGCCGAGGAGTATCCCCTGGCTGCTGATCTCGATGGAGAGCACATCACCCTTGGTGCTGGCGACTTGGCCGAGGGTCTTCGCCAAGTAGTCAAAGCAGCCTCAAACGATGAGTCTCGTCCAATCCTCACCGGTGTGCTGCTCACAACCGAGGGAACGGGCCTGAGGATGGTCTCGACCGATTCCTATCGGCTAGTTGTGAGGGATCTTCCCGGCACGACGCAGTTGCCAGTTGGCGAAAAAGTAATTGTCCCCTCTCGAGCACTCAATGAGCTTGCCCGATTCCTTACCGAGGATGACGAGGTGAAGGTGACCCTAGGTGATCGGGACATTTCCTTTGAAGTAGGAACGCTTCGGCTCAGCACCAAGTTGATCGACGGTGAATTCCCCAATTATGGAAATCTGATTCCAGATTCGCAACCAAACCGTTTGCTGGTCGATCGGTTGGCGCTCCTTGCCGCAGTCAAGAGAGTCCGGCTGATGGCTCGTGATCCAAATACCCCAATTCGCCTGACCATGGGAACGGATTCTTTAGAACTCAGGGCAACCACACCGGACGTGGGTGAGGCTTCGGAGCACATGGATGCCATGTATTCCGGCGATGAGCTTCAGGTTGCATTCAACCCGGAGTATCTGATTGACGGCCTAGAAGTCACTCCTGGAGATGAGATTTCTCTCGAGACCGTGGATGGACTCAAACCGGCATTGTTACGTCCCGTTGATTCAGGGGACTTCTTGTACTTGCTCATGCCAGTTCGAGTTACCTGAGTCTGATTTCGAGCAGGCAACGTGCATCTTCGCCATTTGTGGCTCAAGGATTACCGCTCGTATGAGTCAGTAGATCTGGAGCTGACATCGGGTATCTGCGCTGTTCTGGGCCCAAACGGCGTAGGCAAATCCAATCTGCTTGAAGCAGTGTCGTATCTGGCGCTTCTGGAATCCTTTCGAGGGGCTCCAACTGAAGCGATGATTCGCTCGGGTGCACCCCAGGCCGTCGTGCGCGGAGAAGTTCTCGAAGCTCAGCGTGAGCAACTGATCGAGGCTGAACTACTGCGAACTGGGAGAAATCGAGTTTTGGTCAATAAGCAGCGAGTGACTCGAAGCAGCGATCTCAACACTGCGCTGCGAGTCAGCGTGTTCTCTCCTGATGATCTCGAGATTGTCAAGGGAGGCCCAGCCGGCCGGCGAAACTACCTAGATCAGCTCTTAGTGACTTTGGATTCGAAGCATCATGGGATCAGAGCCGAGTTTGATAAATCCCTTCGTCAGCGCAACGCACTACTCAAGCAAAGCAGAGGACGCCTCGATGAGGCAGCCAAGTTCACCCTCGAGGTGTGGGATACCAAACTGGTCGAGAGTGGTGAAAGGCTTGCGGACCTGCGAGCGCAGCTAGTTGAACAACTCGCGCCGCTGGTCCGTGAGGCCTACACGGACGTAGCTTCTGATCGAGCGGCCACGGAGTTGCGGTACGAGGCGCCCTGGCGGCAAGGCGGTCTGGCAGCAGCGCTAGACGCAGTTCGAGATGATGAGATCCGGCGAGGCCTCACCCTGGTTGGGCCGCATCGAGATGACCTGTTTCTTGAACTCAATACCCTGCCGGCACGCACGCACGCATCCCAAGGCGAACAACGCTCCATTGCTCTCGCACTCCGACTTGCCGCCCATCGACTTGTCCTAGAGGTGACCAGAACAGCACCCGTTCTCTTACTCGACGATGTCTTTTCCGAGCTAGATCCCTACCGATCGGCTGCGTTGCTACGTTCGCTTCCCCAGGGGCAAACCTTGTTGTCTACAGCTTCGGGGTTACCGCCGGAGGTCGTCGCGGCCCAAGAGATTCACATTGCTCCGAGCACCCACCGTCTCCTACGGACCAGCAGTGGCAACGAAGTAGATGAGTAACGGGCACGAAGGAGTACGGTCGGGTATGTCTTGGGAGCCACTTTCTTCGCCAGCGGATCACACCCATGGCATTGCCGAGACAATAGAGACGCTGCACCGTCGCCTTGGTCTGGCTTGTTCGGATGTCCTAGGCACACTCGAAGAAAATTGGGTTGGACTACTCGGAGCGGAATTGGCGAGTCACTGTGTTTTGGAGTCAGTTCGTAACCAAGTGCTGGTTATTTTGGTTGATGATCCTGCGATAGCTGATCATCTGAAATGGAGCCGGACCGAGTTACTCGGGGCAGCAAATGCGCTTTCTGGCGGTGAGAACTTCACCGATTTGAAGCTCAAGGTGAACCGCTAAACCCTTTCCAGGCTCCGGTTGACTCGGAAGGCAATAATACCGGGGCGCGCGACCCCTCAAGCGGTCCAATGGCGGCCTCAGCAGGTGGTATGATTATCATCCGACACTTTACGAGTTTCACCAGTTCTTCCACAGGTTGTCCACAACCAGAAAACTGGTCAAATGAGCAGTGTCAGTATGCTACTTAGCTGCCCGGAGGCAAGGCTTGTCCCCAGAATCTAATGACTACGGTGCCGACGCGATTCAGGTACTTGAAGGTCTCGAAGCGGTTCGAAAACGACCCGGAATGTATATTGGTTCCACGGGGCCTAACGGGCTGCACCATATGGTCTACGAGGTTGTCGATAACTCCGTAGATGAAGCTATGGCTGGTCACGCCAAGTCGATTCAGGTTCGGCTTCTTCCAGACGGCGGTTGCGAGGTCAGAGATGACGGTCGGGGCATTCCTGTTGATCAATCAAACTCAGATCCTGAACTAAAAGCAGCCGAGGTTGTCCTAACCGTGCTGCACGCCGGCGGCAAGTTCGGCGGAAGCGGATACAAAGTCTCTGGTGGGTTGCACGGTGTTGGAATCTCTGTAGTGAATGCCCTCTCAAGGCGGGTAGAAGTAGAGATCGATCGCGGCGGCACGACCTACCGTATGGTCTTTGCCGATGGCGGCAAGTTGGTGGAACGACTCGAACCTTTCAAGGATTCGGAACTGACCGAAGAGGGCCTGCCGCGAACTGGAACCACCGTTCGTTTTTGGCCGGATCCCACGATCTTTGTTGAGGGAATTGTTTTCCGCGCAGCCACGCTGACAGAACGGTTCCAAATGATGGCCTTCTTGAACGCGGGCCTTGAGATCACCTTCGTAGACGAACGCCCTGAACAGAACCAAGAGAAGATGGTCTACTGCTACGAGGGTGGTATCAAAGACTTCGTTCGCCACGTCAACGCCGCAAAGGAAGCGCTGTTCAGTGACGTGGGCTACTTGAAGCAGAGCGAAGAGACTGAGAACAGCTCCATGGAGTTCGAGCTGGCCTTTCAGTGGAACACGGGGTACAACTCCGACGGCCTGCACTCCTTTGCCAACGGGATCAGCACGATCGAAGGCGGAATGCACGAGGAGGGATTCAAGAAGTCCCTCACGAATACCATCAACAAATACGCACGTGATCATCAATTCCTGAAAGAAAAAGACATCAATCTGCAAGGCGAAGACATTCGCGAAGGTCTCACCGCAATCATCTCGGTCAAGTTGACTGACCCTCAGTTCGAAGGGCAAACCAAGGCCAAACTTGGCAACGTTCCGATGCGATCCCTCGTGGAGCGAGCAACTAACGAGAAACTTGCCGAATGGCTAGAAGAACACCCATCCGAGGCAAAGCGGGTGTTGCAAAAAGCTGTTCAAGCTGGACGTGCTCGTGAAGCTGCCCGAAATGCGCGGGATGCGACTCGCAGAAAGTCGGCGCTCGACGGTGCTGGGCTGCCTGGCAAGTTGGCTGATTGTGCCTCGAAAGACCCTCGAGAGTCCGAGTTGTACATCGTGGAAGGAAACTCCGCTGGTGGTTCAGCCAAAGACGCTCGCAACCCAGCAACCATGGCAATTCTGCCGATTCGCGGCAAGATCCTCAACGTCGAGCGAGCACGCTTAGACAAAATGCTCAAGAACACCGAGGTGCAAGCCTTGATCTCCGCGATCGGTGCAGGAGTTGGCGAGGAATACGACCTCGACAAGATCCGGTATCACAAGATCGTTCTGATGTGTGATGCGGACGTGGATGGTAGCCACATCCGGACTCTGCTCCTGACATTTTTCTTCCGGCAGATGCGCCCGCTCATCGAAGGCGGTCATATCTTTATCGCTCAGCCTCCGCTGTTCTCGACCGAGGTTGGACGCAACAAGATCTATCTAAAAGACGACGCCGCAAAGTCAGCGTTCATTGCGGAGCACCCAAATCACAAGAACGAGTTCCAGCGACTCAAGGGCCTCGGTGAGATGGATGCAGAAGAACTGTGGGCAACCACCATGGACCCAGCGCGGCGAACCCTGTTACAGATCTCTGTAGAGCAGGCAGTCATAGCAGATGAGGTTTTTTCGATTCTTATGGGCGACGACGTCGAGAGCCGGAAGCATTTCATTCAGACCAACGCCTCAGATGTGCGTTTCTTAGATATCTAGCTCAACAACACCGGAGTTTGACTGTATGAGTGATGACACTGTGCCGGAGGAATCCGGCGAACAAAGCCCTGACACGCCCGTAGACGGAGCAGTGCCGGGAACAACATTTGGTCGGATAGAACCGATTGAGATTCAACAAGAGATGGAGCAGTCCTTCTTGGACTACGCCATGTCGGTCATTGTGGCTCGTGCGCTTCCCGATGCACGAGACGGCCTCAAACCGGTGCACCGCCGCATTTTGTGGGCTATGCACGAAGCAGGTTTGCGCCCCGACAGAAATCATCGCAAATGTGCCACGGTGGTCGGTGACGTGCTTGGCAAATACCACCCCCATGGCGATCAGTCGGTCTATGACGCCCTCGTTCGTATGGGTCAGAACTTCTCGCTTCGCCACCCGCTCATTGATCCTCACGGGAATTTCGGTTCACCCTCGGACCCGCCAGCGGCGTACCGCTACACCGAGTGTCGGCTCACTCCGCTCGCCATGCATATGCTGGCTGGGATTGACGAAAACACGGTCAACTTCTCACCCAACTTTGATGGTTCGACTGAGGAGCCAAAGGTTTTGCCTGGCAGGTTCCCGAACCTGTTGGTGAATGGCAGCCAAGGTATTGCAGTTGGAATGGCCACCAATATTCCGCCTCATAATCTTGGTGAAGTCATCGATGCAACGCTGCACTTGATCGACAATCCCGAGGCAACTCCTGATGACCTGATGGAGTTTGTGAAAGGCCCGGACTTTCCGACCGGTGCGCAGATTATGGGTCGAGCGGGTCTAATTTCGGCCATCCGGACTGGCCGTGGCTCCATTAAAATGCGGGCGAAAGCAGAGATCGAAGAGGGACCTAAAGGTGACCGCATTGTTGTCACCGAGATCCCCTATCAAACCTCGGTTGAAACTATCGAAGAGAAGATCGCAGAGCTTGCCAATGCTCGAGTGATTGAGGGTGTGCGAGAGATTCGCAACGAACGATCTCGAGGTGTGACCCGACTGGTCATTGAACTCAAGCGTGATACTCCCGCCAACGTCCTACTCAATAACTTGTACAAGCACACACCGTTGCAGACCACTTTTGCAACCAATTTTGTGGCGCTCGTAGACGGCGTTCCACGAACGTTGAACCTTCGTGAAGCGCTCGTGCATTACATCGATCATCAGGTCGAGGTGATTACCCGTCGAACCCAGTTCCGCTTGGACAAAGCGCAACGTCGTGCACACATCGTCGAAGGATTCCTCAAGGCACTTGATCTGATTGACGAGATCATTGCCAAGATTCGAGCCTCAGCGGACCGTGCTGCGGCGATCCTTGCCTTACAGGGCGAGGGCTTTGAGTTTAGTGAGATTCAGGCTACCGAAATTGTCGATATGCGCCTGTCTACGCTCACCAGGCTCGGCCGTGAGCGTTTAGAAGAAGAGATGGCCACGCTTCGTGAGACCATCCAGTTTCTGCAGAATATTCTTGCCGATGACACTGTTCTACGACAGGTCATCAAAGACGAGATGACCGAGATTCGAGACGAGTTCGCGACACCACGTAAGACAACCCTTGAGCATGATGACGGTGACCTAGAGATCGAGGACCTCATCGATGATGAGGAAGTTGTTGTTGTCATGACAGCACGTGGCTATGTCAAGACTGTTGCGGCAGACACGTTCCGCACTCAGGCCCGAGGAGGCCGCGGTGTGGCCGGTGCACGTCTGAAGGATGAGGATTACATCACTGATCTGATCTTCACTTCGGCGCATGCCTTCTTGTTGTTCTTCTCGAACAAAGGCAAGGTGTACCGCCTCAAGGCCCACCGCATCCCCATGCGAGACCGCACTGCTCAGGGTCTCGCAATCGTCAACCTGTTGCAATTGGATCAGGGTGAAAAGATTCAGACCATCATCGATACGCGTGACTACGAATCGCACCGCTATTTGATGTTTGTCACTCGCAATGGAATCGTGAAGAAGACCATGTTCAACGCCTATGACAGTTCTCGTCAGGCTGGACTGATTGCGATCAACCTGCGAGAGGGTGATGAACTTGTCCGGGTCATGCCGACTTCGCCCGAGGACGAGATCATGGTGATTTCAGAATCCGGCCAAGGCATTCGTTTCTTGGAAAGTGATATCCGTCCCACTGGCAGAACAGCTAGCGGAGTGCGTGGCATGCGCCTCAAGGCCAACGATGCAGTTGTTGGAGCAGATTCAATTGCCGCAGCCTCTGAGCTATCAGAGCAGGCTGCGGACCACGAGGGTTCGGAGTCGCCCGAGACACTGCGCTTGCTCACCATCACAGACGGTGGCTACGGCAAGCGAACCGAACTAGAAGAGTTCTCGCGGCAGCGGCGCGGAGGCCAAGGTGTGCGTGCCCACAAGATCCATGCTGCTCGCGGCAGGGTCGTGACCGGGTTCTTGGTTGGCGAGGATGATCATCTGTTGATGATCAACGATGGTGGAGTCGTGATCCGCACCAAAGTCTCGACGATCTCTATTCAGGGGCGAACTGCTTCTGGGGTTCGAGTGATGAATCTTGACGGCGAGAGCAAAGTCGCCGCTGTTGCCCGAGTGCTGACCGGTCCAGACTCAGAAGACTCAGACGAGCCAGATGACTCCCCAGAGCAAAGAGACCCAGCAGAGCAAATAGAACAGGCAGAGCAACTAGAGCAGGCAGAGCAAATAGACCCAGCAGACTCTGAGACTGAAACAGGGCAGTGATTCTGCCTGAACGTGGATCGGTTCTTCCCATGATGCTGGTGATCTGTTGTCTGAGCGCTGTTTGTGTAGTTGGTCTTGTTCACATCGGCGAGGCCTCTGTTCATCGCGCCCGAGCTGATGCACTAGCGGATGTTGTTGCCCTTGCAGGAGTTGGCCATGGGCAACTAGGAGCTCAGCAAGTAGCCGAAGCATCACAAGCCTCCTTGTTGAGTTTTGCTCAGACTGGACCAACTGCAATTCAAGTGACGGTGCAACTCGGCGGGGTGCGCTCAACGGCGGCGGCTGATGCTCTCGGAGCAGAATTCCCTGATCAACTCGGCACCGCTAGTAATCCCGACTACCAGAACCAGCCTCGGTAGGATGAGACCGTGAGCGATACTTCTCAGGCACAGGGACAACAAGGCCTAGCAACCGATCCTGAGGTAACGAACCGCCGGCTGGGGTATCGGCGTCAGCGTTTTGAAGCACGCAAGGTTCGTCGCCTTGTACGACACGTGGATCCGTGGTCAATCCTCAAACTCTCATTGTTGTTGGCCTTGTGCCTCTGGTTGATGCAGATGATTGCTGCGGTGATTTTGTGGACTGTGGCAAGTAACGCTGGGACAATCTCGAGCGTCGAGAACTTCGTCAACTCTTCGCTTTCCTTGCAAGATTGGTCTTTGGATGGAGAATTCATCATCCGGCAGTTCGGCCTGGTGAGCTTGTTAGGTTGCCTCGGCCTGGCGGCAGCGGTGGTAATTTCCACCTTGGTTTTCAATCTGATTAGCGACATTATTGGCGGTGTTTGGATCTCGGTGATCGAAGAGGAAACCGCTCGGCCGGTTCGCGAATCGAACCAGTAGATGCACCTCCGCTAGTGTGACCGTCTCTGTGAGATTCCTTTCGGATCTGACACCGCAGAGGGGCTATAGCTCAGTTGGTTAGAGCGCACCCCTGATAAGGGTGAGGTCGCTGGTTCGACTCCAGCTAGCCCCACGCAGTTTGTAGTGGTACTCCCAAGGAGGAAAATATGCGTGGTCTGCAGCGAGCAGTGCTCGCACTGGGCTTGGGGCTGTTGGTCAGTCTGGTAGTTCGGTTCCTTGGGGGAGACGCAACTCCGCCCTCAACTGGTGGATGGCGTGAACTCGAAGGCCCCGACCTCAGATGACCAAGCAGCGAATTGCTGTGATTGGTGCAGGAATCCTCGGTGCACGAATTACTAGGGAACTCCTCGGACCGCGTGCCTTTGGTCGGCGCCAAGAGGTTGCTATCACCACGGTCAGTCGTCGACCTGAGCGATTGAGTGTGCTTCGTAACTCCTTTGGCTCCGAGGTGAAGATGCTGAGCGATCAGAACGGTCAAGCTCATCTCGACGCTGATGTCACCACAGTGATTGTTGCTCGAGCTGCGGGCGAGCAGTTCGCTGTTGCGCATGAACAGCTGCTTGCTGGTCGTGATGTGGTTACCACCTCTGATGACCCAGTTGAGGTGCAAGAACTCTTAGAGCTAGGTCCGCTTGCGGAATCACTCGGTAGGACCTTGGTGGTTGGTGCAGCATTCGCTCCCGGGTTGTCGTGTTTGTTAGCGAGTCATGCTTCGGCGTTGTTGGACCGTGTGGATGAGATCCACGTCGCTCGCCATGGGGCTGCTGGGCCTGCGTGTGCTGCGCAACGCCTGCGTGCGCTTCGTGGCACAGCCACTGACTGGCGTGACGGGTCCTGGGTCAAGAGGCCTGGATTCTCTGGCCGCGAGCTGTGCTGGTTTCCTGACCCGATTGGCGCACGTGACTGTTATCGAGCAGCTCTTGCCGATCCGATGTTGTTAGTACCTGCGTTTGCTGGAGTACAGCGAGTAACAGCTCGCCTGGCAGCAACGCGCAGAGATCGAGCGCTTGCCCCATTCCCGGTCTGGCTTCCAGCCCCAGCGGAGGGCGGAATTGGTGCAGTCCGAGTAGAGCTTCGCGGCGAACGAGATGGGCAGCGCGAATGGGTGGTCTACGCAGTATTGGACCGACCCGCGGTGGCTGCTGCGGCCACAGCGGCCGTCACGGGGCTCTGGGTTGCGGCTAGAAGCGCTAAGCCCGGTGCAACAGGTCTGGCTGGACTGGGAGCAACACAGGAATTACTTGGAGAATTAGCTCTTCGCGGGGTGCGAGCTGCCGTCTTCGAAGGGTCTGAAGGCTCTTCTCAGCAAGAAAACCAACAGGAATCTGCCGAAGAAGCTCAGGTTCTGGCTACGAAGGCCGATACATCTCACCAAGAGTGATATTTGCCGCCACTTTCCGTCTATTTCGGGTCGTGTCAGAAATTTGTTGGGAATTTCTTGGAAAATCGCTCAAGTTCCGCGCGCCTCTCTGCCGATACCCCGAGTGTCGACGTTCGACACGGAGGAGATTGAGTCATGGGCGAAACACTGACACTCAGTTCACAAGCAGGTTCACAAGCAGGTTCAACTGCACTGACACCGCAGCAGGTCACCGCACTTATCGAGGAGCACATGCCCTTGGTGAGTCATGTGGTGTTCCAAGTGGCAGTCAACTTTCCAAGACATGTTGA
>CANJEC010000007.1 GCA_947473395.1 Actinomycetota bacterium
ATGCTTGGTGCGAGGGCCCAGAATCTCGACCCATTCCGAGAATGCGGCCATTCGATAGTTCGCAGCGAGTTTGGTGTGTGACACGTCTAAACAAAGACCAATGCCCGAGTCTCTCGAGAACTGCAGAGTGTCTTCCGGATCCACGAACAGGTTGCAAAAAAGCTGTCCTCCTAGGTACCAAGGAAACGGTGGCAGAGTCTGAGCGAGAATCTGAACCGGCGAATGATCAATCTCTTGCAGGGCGCTCATCACCCGCTCATACATCGCTGGACGCTCGTGAACTGGAACTGCCCGATCTGCGGTAAATCCGCCCATGCTCACGACTAGAACAGGATGCTCGGGGCCAGCGAAGTACTGGCCGAGGGAAGCGGCAGTATCGATTGTTCGACGGAGTTCCTCTAATGACCTCTTTCGGTGAGCAGGGTCTGGACTCGCAAGATTCAGAATATGGTCACCCGAGAACAAGTCCGGGCTGTGCACTGCGAGTTCGCAGTCTGGAAGATCCTCCAAGAAGGCGGCCGGATTGAGCTCAAGGTCCTTATAGGACAGGTGAAACTCGACGAAGTCTGGTTCTGAAACTTCAAGAATCCTGCGCACATCGTGGTAACGAACCGGCAGGCCCCAAGGCCGGCGAAAACCAAACGGGCGAGGCGCTCCAGCCTCTCCCGATAAGTCGCTTGCAAAGAAGAATCCGCCTGGCTCAACCCCACGGGCCAGAACCGTTCCCACAAGATCATTTATCCGATCAGGCTGTAGTCCCCTGCCAGGACCTTTCACGGCGACATCGGCCTCTGTTACTCGCTCCCCTACAGCGAGCTTTCGAGTGGCCACCAGACTCTTGGCAAGCGTCACCCGATTCATCAGTTCACCTTGGCTGACGCGGCGATCGGCATCCGTGCCGAGTGCGGCCTCCACATCACGAATCTGGCGAACCATGTCCGCGAACTCATCGGGCAGAAGGCTCACCTTGTGATCGTTGCCTTCCATCTCTCGGTCCAAGGTCAGGTGCTTCTCAATGAGTTTCGCCCCCATCGCCACTGCAGCTACTGCGACATGATGGCCTCGCTCATGGCCGGAATAGCCAACGGGGCAACTCCCAAGCTCGCCCAGTCGCTTGAGATACGACAGATTGAGATCTCGATACGGGGCTGGGTACGTGGAATTGCAGTGCAGGAGCGCAAACGAGGAACCCAAACTTCGCAGCACCTCGATGGCATCCAGAATTTCAGATTCGCTCGACATCCCAGTTGACACGATCATTGGGCGCCCCGTCTGACCCATAGCGCGAAGCAGTTCGTGATTCGTTAGATCTGCCGATGCCACCTTGAACCCGGCCACACCAAATTGGTCTAGACGCTCCATGGATCGAACATCCCAGGCCGTACAAAGAGCAATGATTCCAGCGGAAGCCGCGTACTCCAAGAGCGAGCACAGGTCATCTGGGTGCAGTTCAAAGCGGGCGAGCAGATCTAGCACGTACTGCGATCCGAGGTCCTCATCTGGCGCATCTAGGCGCCCATCGCCCCGATAGAGGCTAGCCAAATCACGCATCTGAAACTTGACCGCGTCGGCCCCCGCATCTACGGCTGCATCCACAAGTCGACGGCCAATCTCGACGCTCCCGTTATGGTTGATCCCGATCTCAGCAATGACGAATGCTTGCTGATCAGGCCCAATCTCCTGCCCGGCTATTCGCAGGGGTGCATCATCTCGGTCAGCGACACCAACCAGTCGGCCGCGGCCATCCAAAAGTGGGACTTGCTGGATTCGATCTGAGAACTGACTAGCGATCTCTGCAGCCGAAGCAGTACTTGCCGCCCAAGTGAACTCGGTGTTTGCAGCAGCAAGTGCGGGGCTCTGCAGGTCGATCTGCTCGCTAGAAAGCAGCCAGCGCCGCACATCACCATCGGTGAGTACGCCCTCCATCAAGCCCGAGGAGTCGACGCAGAAGATCACCCTGCGCTTGTTCCGGCCCATCTTGTTGAGGGCGTCAGAGATCGTGTCTTCTGAAAACACGACCAAGTGCTGGAAACGACGTTCAATCTTCATAGCGGGGAATCAACTCCGGACTGAGCCTCGCTAGTTGCAGTTTCAGGCGAGCCCTTCTGGGATCTCAGGAACAGGAGGATCTCCCCCACTAAGCGCTCGACGGCTCGGCCGTCGTTGACAGTCAGCAAGGAGTCAAGGAGCTTGATGCGACCATCACTCCTCCTCGAAGGATCGGTCAGGGCTGTAGCGATTTCATCGCGGAGTTCTTGCTCATTATCCGCAGTAGCAAGTCCACCAGAGGAGGTCACCGCAAACCAATGCTCACGTTCGTAGAGTCCACGCACTTGGCGGGCATCCCGCTTGTCCAATCCAGGCACAAATCGCGGCCCAATCTGAGGTCGATCGAAAGCTGCCCCATCAAGTGTCATCGATGAACTCACATTGATGTGAACCGCGCTGTGAGCGAGTGTGGACATCTGGTCCTTAGTCTGGTCCTCGCTCGGCCACGACTGGTGCATCCCAGAACCAGTACCCCAGGGCTCAGCTACCACACCGTTACGCAGGGCCTTTCCCAGATCCTCCCATGGTCCTGCCGGATCTGCTGGGTGTCGGCGAACTACTAGGAAAGGATTCATCGGCAGTACAGCATCACTGATCCACTCATCGATGAGACGTGGGAGTCGCCATTCGGAAGGTACGAGGTGTCTAGGACCAGCACCGTAGAGAATAACTGGGCGTCCCGGCGGGATTCCGTGCCGGTCACGCCAAACTGACTCATCTTCGAGTAAGTCGGCTCGTTGATGCAGATCAAACTGGGGGGCACCTGTTACGACAAACTGCTCAGGGCTAAGTTCTGGGTAGCAGCGCAAAAGCTCCTGAGCGTTTGCGGTATTCCAGACTGCGAACCTATCGCTTCGGGAAATGAACCGTCCACGGGTAGTCGGATTGTCCCAAGAAATGAGACTCGTAAACGAACGGATGCCACTATCCCGTGCGGCAAACAGGGTCAGCGCATCCTGATCGTGATACGGAGTGAGGCTCAGGACCAGATCGGGACCAACAGACTCAAGGCAACTCTTGAAATCGGAAAGATTGCTCCCCGTTCGCACGGCCGCATCGTCTGCGCCTTCGATTGCCGCTGAACCACCTGGCCGGTTCACACTCAAGGAGTCGCGGAGGACTCGCAGCCGCCCAAGCAAACGGGTGCGGGTGTCGAGAGTTCGATCAGTTTTTGCGAGTTTCTCTATTGCGGAGGTTGGACTCGCCATTCTCCTCTGATGAACGAGTGCCATCTGACGGCGGTGCGACCGATAGTCATGGGTCAACACGGCCTCCGGCAGATACACAACTTCCACGCCCTGCTTCGTTGCCAACTCTTCCAAAGCTTCATCTTGGAACCCAAGGCCAAGGACAAGCTCGCACTCGTCTGCCAGCATCTCGACAAGGCCTGTTGAGAACAAGTAGCGGACGCTGAATCCGTAGGTAAGAAGGACCAACACTTTTGGTCGTCCAGACAAGTCGCTCACTCATGTACGTTACCGATGAATCCTAGGATTGCGACGCCTTAGTGAGCATCGCCCATGTCAGCGCCTATGCGTCAGAGGGCTTTATCAGACTCAACTCTGGGCCGTTTGCTAGTCATCCCTCGGATAGAGTCAATCTCTTTCACTAAGGGGGGCCGTGGCCCAGAATCTGCCATCACTTACTGCTGTGGTCAGCCGCTTTCCGGCGCCGTCACAGACATTTATTCTTCGTAAACTCACTGGCCTGCGCGATGCGGGCATGTCTGTCACCGTAGCCTCAACCTCGTTTACTGCTAGCAGCGCTGAATTGGGCTTTCCGATGCTCTCGCTGATGCCTTGGCAGTCACCGAGAGTAGCGATGCAGCCATCGAGTCGACCGGCCTGGCCGGCGGCTTTTTCAGCAGTCATCGGGAAGGGCAAGGGGGATTCGGGCGGACTGCGCCAGCGGGTGACCCTTGCGCCGATCCGCGCTCTTGACACAGACATCGCTCATTTTGAATTCTCCGGCATTGCAGCCTCTTACCTTGATGAACTTCCCCGGTTGCATCGGACAGCGAAGATCGCTGTGAGTTGTCGCGGCGCAGCCGAGCAGATTGAGCCCCTCAAGAACCCACAGCGTCGAATTGATCTGGAGCGCGTCTTTGAGATTGCCGATCTCATCCATTGCGTCTCCGATGACATGCGACAAACGGTCGAGGGCCTCGGTGCCCCGGCCAGCAAGATTCTTGTGAATCGTCCGGCGATTCCAGTTGATCAGTTCTCTTCTCTCCGAAGCCGCGAACTTGACCACGAGGGACCATTTCGATTGCTCTCCATTGGGCGTCTTCATTGGAAGAAGGGCTTTGATGACAGCATTCGGGCAGTGGCCGCACTTCGCAAACGAGGCATTGCTGTTGAGTACCGAATCGCAGGTGAAGGACCTGAGCGAGAGAAGTTGATGTTCATGATCCATGAACTTGGCTGCGAGGACTCAGTGAGTCTGGTTGGCAGTCTGGGGCAACCGGAGATTAAGGAATTGCTCGGTTGGTCGGACGCGCTGCTGCTTCCGAGTCTGAGCGAAGGAATCTCAAATGCCGTGCTTGAGGCAATGGCGGCTGGCCTACCCGTGGTGAGCACGCGCTGCGGCGGGATGGCCGAGGTTGTTGAAGACGGTGTCAACGGAATCCTGGTTGACGTAGGCGACACAGGAGCGATGTGTGATCATCTAGCGGAGCTCGCTGGCAACGCAGATACCCGCGCACGGCTTGGTTCTGCTGCAGCGAGAACAGCAGACGAACGCCTCGATATCAGGCATCAGGTGGGCAGGTTCATTGATGCCTACACGACCCTGACGAGTGCTGGGTCAGGTACGAATCCGAGAGAGCGCTAGAGCCTCTTTATAGAAGGCGTTGTTGCTCTCTAGGTCGGTGCGGTCGCCAAAGGCCTGCAGCTTGCCGTGATCCATCACCATGATGCGATCACAGCTATTCAGCGTAGAGAGTCGATGTGCAATCACAAACAAGGTGACCGACCCCTTGAGTTCATTCAAGGTCTCATGAACCAGCGACTCTGACTGCATGTCGAGTGCACTCGTCGGCTCGTCGAGCACCAGCATGGCGGGCCGACGCACGAGTGCCCTCGCGATTGCCACACGCTGCCGCTGACCTCCCGAGAGTGACCCCCCACGGCTACCTAGCACGGTGTCATAGCCATCAGGCATGGCCAGAATCTCTTCATGGACATGAGCACGGCGAGCAGCTTCCATGATCTGTTCGTCGCTGACACCCTGGCGGAAGAACCTGATGTTGTTCGCCACGGTGTCGTCATAGATCCGGCTGTCTTGTGGGACAAATGCAATCATGGAGAACCAGGACTGATCCTCGATATCTCCTACGGACACACCATCAAGTTCGTACTCCCCAGTGCTGGCGTGACGGAGTCGAAGGAGCAACTGAATCAACGTGGACTTGCCGCTGCCCGATGGGCCGATAATGCCTACAGCCTCACCTGGTTCGACAGTAAAGCTCACATCCTGAAGAGCATCATGAACGCCGTCATAGGAGTACGTGACATCAGTGAACTCAATTTTTCCGATGCTCTCTAGGTGAACCGAGCCGGAGGGCGGCCGCGAATCGCGGAAGAACTGCCGCTCAGCGAAAAGCCGCTGAATGTAAGGAACGAGATCTCCCAGACCGTGATAACCCGCCTGAATACCGCTGGTTTGGTTGAGCGCACGGACGAGTACCACCACGATTGCGCCAACGGCTGCTAGCGGCTGATCCAGAAAGGCATCCATCGCAACGAGTGCAGCGAGAATGATGAGCACTGCAGCAGAGGTGTAGATACCAGTCACCATGCGCGCCATCAACTGAGCCTTATACAGCGAGGCAATCTCGCTGCGAGTCGACTTGTCGAGGCGATCGGCTACGTCTTCGCTGACGCCGAACGCCCGGATCTCGAGGCTCAGGTCAATCGCCTCACGCGATTGCACGCTGTAGATCACGCCTTGTTGCATCTGTTGGCGGCCGAGGCGTTTGGCTTTGATCGTCATCGGGCGAAGCCCCATAAAGAGGAACCCGCCAAAAATCACGATGGCCCCGGAGGCACGAGCGTCAACCACGAAGGCAGACATGAGCAGCGCCAACACCATGAAGCCAGAACTCATGAGCATCCCAACGCTGATGACCGCAGCCTGAGTCTTGGCAAGGTGCCGCTGCAGAAGGTCTTGAACTGCGGCTTCGGGAATGGCGGACTGCACTTCCCATGAGGCGCCAATGAAGTCTTCGAAGGTGCCGTTGCGCAGGTTCTGCGTGAGCCGTGAGGTCAGTCGTGCCCCTGACCGAGACGCGATGTACTGCAAGCCAAGGCGGACTGTTGTCAGAAGAAGCGCAACTAGGAAGAGGGTGCGAATGGGAAGTTGATCTAGGCCAAACATCAGCGACTTCTGACCGGATAGGTCACCGCCGCCTATAGAGAGCGCCAAGTTTGCAATCAGCAAAAGCAGAGTCGCCTCGCAGACCCCACCCAAAAACGCAGTCGTCGCCATGACGACCAAAGATGGATACTCACCCTTGAAGAGCATGCGCAATGTGGGGAACATCGGAACGTTCTTGTTCGTGGGATCCTGAAACAGTTGCTCTGCCGTGCTTGCAATCACAGCTGGAGGGAGAACTTCAGCTTCTGCAGAATCTGGAGCTTCCGCAGAATCTGTGGGGGTTGGGTCGCTCTGAGCGTTCTGAGTGCTCATAGGAGTTCCCGATACATGCTACGGATTGCACTGCTTTGCATTTCCAACGTAAGCCCCTTGGCGAGGCTCGCACGGCCAGCCCGCCCGAGCTCTTCAGCAAGGGAACTGTTCGTAACCGCACGAATCATCGACTCTGCGAGTTTAGCGGGATTGCTGGGGGGAACCACCCAACCAGTGATGCCATCTTCAATCACCTCGGGCATGCCTCCTACCCCCGTCACAATCACTGGCAGCTCCAAGGCCATGGCCTCGAGCGCAGCGTTGCTAGTTCCCTCGGAAAGACTGCTCAGAACAAAAAGGTGGGACCTCTCAAGCTCTTCGCGAACCCGTTCTGGTGGGAGCGGGCCAGTGAACACGACGGAATCCGCAAGGCCCAGAGCAAAGGCCCGATACTGCAGCGCTTCTCGTTCGGGGCCATCGCCAACAATGGTCAATCTGGCCTGGTAACCACTCGCAATCAGTTCGGCTAGTGCGCTCAGAGTGGTGGACACGTCCTTTATCCAGTGCAATCTTCCAACAGACAGAATTTGGGTTGGCTCCCCGGCAGAAATCGGCTGGTACGGGGCAGTTCGACTGAATTTCTCAATGTCGACAGCTGGGCGGATCACGCGAATCAAGTCCTGATGAACGCCCATGGCAACTAGGGCCTTCTCAACTGCTACTGAAACTGCGTGCACACAATCCGCACGGTTGAGTACCGACTGCAGTGCCTCAACGCGTTCAGGATGCAATACGGGACTGACGAGCTCACCGGTCCCTCGACACGAGACAATGACCCGCGTCTGCGGGTCTAGTAGCTCGAGTGCATCCGCCACAGTGATCGCAATACCGCTGAAGGAGATATGAACAACATCGGGTTGAGTTGCTAGCAGCGGTGCTGCTTGAAGGGCAGCCCGCGCGGCGCGACCGCTGCGACCAAAGCGAGCCGTGGCCCGCGATAATGCCGTTGCCGTTGCACGCGAGGAACCTGCTGCAAGCTTTGCCGCAGCCAGCGGAAACCCGATGTTTTTTGCGGCTGGTAAAGCCACTGCACGTCCCGGGCCCTCATGGTGCCGCTGCCTACTTCCAAGGAGGGAGTACTCCGTTACGTCATGGCCTTCATTGCTAAGAATTCTTGCGAGCGCGTGTAGGAAGGTTTCTGATCCCGTGTCGAATTCGTTGACAACAAGCGTGATTCGGGCCACGACTCAGAGCACCGGTTCCGCAGCTGGCAGTGGTCTGGCATGGCGGTCTGCCCAGAGCTGAAGGGCAAGCAGGTTCCAGAGGCCGCGGTGTCGATCAAGGCGGCCCGAAAAATGCTCCTCACACCAAACCTGCAGCTGGGTTCGGTCAAAGAAGCCGTTTGGAAACGGATCGCGCTCGATCAGAAGTTCCTCTACAAGGCCACGCAGGTCCGTTCGCAACCACTGCGCCATCGGCACAGTAAAACCCTTCTTAGGAATCGGGATGCTCTCGGGCGGAACCTGCTGACCAAGGGCATGACGAAGCGGCAGCTTTCCGATGCCGTTGTGCATGCAGTCACCTGGGTCGATGCGCTGCGCTAGGTCGAGTAACTCGAGGTCAAGCAAGGGCACGCGTACCTCAAGGGAATGAAACATGGCGGCGCGGTCTACCTTCTGCAGGACCATCGGCAAGTGGCAGGCAAGTTCGTTTGACCTCATCCACTGAAAGAGTTCATCTCTGCTCGGCTTACCGGACAAGCTGAACAGGTCGAAGTCTGCAGGCAGGTCGCCAAGGTCGGGGGCGATGCGTTCAAAGTCGGCATCCCGTAGCCCCGAGTGCGCATCTAGGTACCAGTCCCCAAGGGTTGGGAACATCACGCCGCGCGGTGGTCGCTTTGGGTTCGGCAGCGGCTTGGTTGCGCCATAGGCAGCAACCCGCAGTGACTTCGGCAGGCCAAACCATTTTGCGGCCTCTGCAACCTTGGTAAACCGCGGGTAGCCCCAGAACAGTTCGTCTCCCCCATCACCGGACTGAACTGTCTTAACTGATTCAGCAGCTAGGGCCGAGACCAAGAGCGTGGGGAACGAGGAGTAATCGCCGAATGGCTCTGTGTTCGCTGCAGCCACATCATCAACTAACGCCACAGCGGCAGCCCCGTCGATTCGGCGGAGGTTGAAGTCAACCCCGATGATCTCTGCATAGGCCCGGGCAGCTTCGGACTCATCGCTAATTGGGTCATCAGTGCCAATGGTGAACGCTGGGACCGGATGATCTGATGCAGCTTGAAGATGAGAGGTTACGAGCGGTGAATCAACCCCTCCTGACAAGAATGCCCCGACTTCGACGTCGCTGACTCGCTGTCGTTGTACGGCGTTGGCTACCCCGTCTGCCACTGCATCAAGCGCAGCCTGCCCGCTCAGGCGATCCGCTCCTGCGACCGGTGTGAACGCTGCCCGGAATCTGCGGACTGAGGGTTCAGCACCCGGCTGAATCTCTAGAAGATGCCCGGGTGGGACTTGGCCCGTATCGCTCAAAAGGGCATATCGACCCGGCAAGTACCCGAGCCGCAGGTACATGTTCAATGCCCCGGGATCTACCCGAGTTCGGTCGCATCGAGAATGGCGGATGACTTGGTCATACTGTGACCCGAAGACGAATGCTTCGGCTGAACGCCACCAGTACAGAGGCTTAATGCCAACGGGGTCCCTAGCGAGCACCAGCGTCTTGATCGCAGGCCGATACCAAGCAAGTGCGAACATGCCGTTGAAACGTGGCAGCGCATCTGTGCCCCACTCCGCGAGTGATTGCAGCACAACCTCGGTATCTGAATCAGAGTGAAAGGTACGTCCAATGGCTATGAGTTCGGCGCGAAGTTCCCGAAAGTTATAGACCTCACCGTTAAAGACCAACACATCTTGGCCATCTGCTGTCACCATCGGCTGATGGCCCCGTTGCGATAGGTCAATGATGGACAGCCGGCGAAAGCCAAGGGCACAAGATTCGGCGTCATCCCAGGCACCGGAATCATCTGGGCCTCGCCGCTTCATGAGTTCGCTGAGCGCAGCCACTTCAGCGATGTCTTCGGGAGTCAGTGCATCCCTGCGCAGCATTCCCACAATTCCGCACATGTCAGGTCACGTCCTTCTCTGGAGGTTTTGTGCGGCCCTGTGTTGGGGCCACTGATACAAGTTCTTCATTCCAACGGTCCACAACGGCCTCCCAAGAGAACTCGGCGGCAATTCGCTGCTGTCCCGCCAAGCCAAGTCGCTGCGCAGTTTCAGGGCTAGCAAGGAGCGAAGTCACCGCCGCTGCAAGTGCCTCGGGCTGCGCCACGGGTACGAGCAACCCATCGACGCCATCTCGGATCACGGAGCGAACCGCAGCGATGTCAGAGGCAACTACAGGTCGCTGCGCCGCCCAAGCTTCAAGAATCACCATGCCAAATGCCTCCTCACGAGATGGCACCACAACAATGTCTGCTGCGCCAAGGATTAGGTCACGGTCCGACTCAGCGAAGTCTTCAAGTACCACGACGCGCTCAGCAGAATCAGAGGGCATGGCATCAAGCGCAGCACCAAGACCAGACCATCCCGTGCGGCTTCCAGCGAGCACGATACTCAGGTCAGGATGAGCGGAGAGCAAGCTCGGACAAGCCGCTAGCAGCGTGTCGATTCCCTTGTGTGCCGCTAGCCGACCAATGAACACAACCGTTGGGCGCTCGATCAGCCCAAGCTTTCGTTGCGCTGCACCCCGGGCGAGCGTTGTATCGCCGGCTGTACACCCGGGAGGAATCACGGTTCCCTTTGACGGCTCAAGCCCGTTGGCCAGCAGCCAAGTTTCCTCGGCGGTTGTCAGAGCGATGCAGCGGTCTGCGCGGAGAAGCGATTTCAACAGCGAACCACTCGGCACCCAGTCACCGAGGTGCAAAATGGGAAGCGCAACGAATGCGGCCGTGTTCCGGCTGCGGGTGAAAATGTCCGCCGCTGGCAGGGTTGTAAAGGGTGCAGACACGCCGACTACAACATCAGAATTTTTTGCCGCCTTTCGCGCCCCAAACGCAAGCTTTACCCCCCAAGGCCCATACGCAGTCACAGAAGGTCGGATCGGGCGACCAAACCGTGCACCTAAGCGCCGAAGAACGCGCAATAGATCATGCGTGCGTCGAGAGACGGGCAGACGAAACACCTCAACGCCAGCAATCACTTCGCGGCCGACCGGGATCTTCCCTGGGTTCTTGCCTGCTGGGGCGTACAGGGCATCTGTTGTGACCACAGTTACCTGGTGGCCGTGGCGCTGAACAAGACCCTCAGCAATTCGTTGCACCAATTGTTGCGCGCCTCCAACTGAAGGTGCGTAGTTGATAGCAAGAAAGGTGATCTTCATCATGTGAGCCTAGGAGTGCGCCTTAAAGAAGCGTGGCTTCGTGAACTCAGCGAGACACTGCTTTTCGAACAGCCTCGATGACCTGGTCCTGATCGGCAGGCTCCAAATAGGGATGCATCGGCAGGCTGAGTACTGAGGTTGCAAGTGCCTCGGAGACCTCAACGCCCCCGTCACCGACAGGGAATCCCTGATACGCAGTCTGCTGATGAAGCGGCCGCGGGTAGTACACCGCTGTTGGCACACCTTCGGACTGCAGAGCGGCAATCACGCCCGCACGGTCATCAACTTGAATGGTGTACTGAGCCCAGGTGGAGCGAGCTCCGACTGGGGTGGTCGGCACAACAACAACTGCAGCGAGCCCATCCGCGTAGCGGTCTGCAACTGCTTGGCGGGCCTGAATCTCGTCACCAAAAACCGAGAGCTTTTGCAACAAAATGGCCGCTTGGATCGTATCGAGGCGACCATTGATGCCAATGCGCACGTTGTCGTATTTTTCGGTCCCAGAACCGTGGACTCTGATGGACTTGAGTACTTCGACTTGGGCAGGGTCTGTTGCAATGATTGCCCCTCCGTCCCCATAGCAACCCAAGGGTTTTGCGGGGAAGAACGATGTGGTCGTCATTGAAGCCATCGAGCCAACCGAGGCACCGTTTCTCGAGGCACCAAAACTCTGTGCTGCGTCGGCAATTACCCACATGTCGAGCGGGCCCACAACGCGATCAATTGCCACATAATCTGCTGGCAGGCCGAACAGGTCGACTGCAATGACGCCTACGGGGCGCAATCCATTGGGCACGTTAGCTATTGCTTGAGCCAGTTTGGCTACATCAAGGTTGAACGTCTCTGCGTCAACATCGACAAACACGGGGGTCGCCCCCAACAGTGCAACGGCCTCGGCTGTTGATGCAAAGGTAAAGGTCGGCACAAAAACTGCGTCGCCCGGACCAACCCCGTGCACCATGAGTGCCATCACAAGAGCGTCGGTTCCGCTTGCACAAGAGACCACATGTGCAGCTCCGCAAAACTCGCCTAGGGCAGTTTCGAGCTCTGCGATCTCTGGGCCCATGATGTAGCGACCGTGGTCAAGAACCCGAGCGATTGCTTGATCGATTCCTTCTCGCAGCCGCGCCTGTTGCGCAACAAGGTCAATGAACTGCATCTGGACTCCGTTATCCGATTTTTGCCGAGTAGGACTGCTCAGGTGTATCAACTAGCGATAACACGCCGGCTATCTCTTGGTATTTCTGGCCGGTTCTTGGACAGGTCAGATCCGTTCCAAGGCGTTCGCCCTCATGGCTCATCCACCCAATCTGGCGCGCCGGGGAACCCACAACTAATGCGTGCGCAGCAACGTCACTCGTCACCGTGGACCCCGCACCGATAAAGGCATAGGCCCCAATCTCGGTTCCACACACGATGGTGGCATTGGCCCCAATGGTTGCACCGGTGCGAACCAATGTGGTCATGAACTCGTCTTTGCGCGATACCTCAGCCCGAGGGTTATAGACGTTTGTGAACACGCAAGACGGGCCGCAAAATACGCCGTCTTCAAGGGTGACCCCTGCATACACACTGACGTTGTTTTGGATGCGACAGCGATCACCCACGGTGACGTCTGGCCCGACTACGACGTTCTGGCCAAGTGCGCAGTCCTCGCCCACGGTGCTTCCCGAGAGCACATGACTGAAATGCCAAACCTTGGTTCCCGCTCCGATCTGCACACCCTCGTCCACGTAGGCGCTCTCGTGAATGAACGCCCCTGGGTGCACCTCGCTGCTGGGCTTGGCATCTGCTGTGGCTGTGTCGACGAGTGGCGAGTCCGCAGCAAGCGAAGCTTGAGCAGTTGCCAAGACCTCGAGCACACGAACACCCTCATGGCCATCCGTGCGAGGGGTCTCTCCAGTTCGAACACAGTGCAAGAAGTGTTCGCATTCCAGTTTCAAAGGCTCAGACTCGGCGAGTGGTACTGCGACGGGCTCTCCGCGTACTGGTACGGGTGTAAGTCCATCCCAAGTCACACCGTGTTCAAAGATGGTGAGTTTGGAATCCCAAGGAGCTAGGTCATCAAAGACCGCCATTGCATCGGCGCCAACGACGACTAGGCGTTGCTCCTTGAAGGGATGCAGCCAGGAAACAAAAACATGTGCGCGAGGACCACTCGGAAAGGTCATATGGGTGGTGGTTACGTCTGGCACATCCTCACTGAGAAATGTTGAGCCGACAGCAGACACATGGTCAGGGCTTTCACCAGCTAGGGCGAGCAGCATTGACAAGTCATGCGGGGCGAAGCTCCAGAGGATGTTCTCTTCCCGGCGGAAACGGCCCAAGTTGAGGCGGTTGGAGTAGAGGTAGCGCAGCTCCCCGAGTGCACCATCACTGACGAGTTGCCGAACTGCCAAGAACGCTGGGTGGTACTGCAACAGATGACCCACCATGAGCGTCCGGTTGAGTTCGTCGGCCCGCGCAACTACACGGCGCGCATCATCAAGGTCGAGGGCCAGTGGCTTCTCAACGAACACGTGCTTGCCTGCGTCCAAGGCTTGCAGGGTGACCGCCGCGTGATCTTTAGCCGGGGCCGCTACCACCACGGCGTCAATTTCTGGATCAGCCAGAATCTGTTCTAACGAACCGTTTGGCACGGAGTACTTTGCCGAGAGGGCCGCAGCGTTGTCGGCATCGGGGTCGACGATCGCCACTAGAGCGCCAAGTTCGGAGAACGTACGGACCAGGTTCTTACCCCAGTGGCCGCAGCCAATCACCGCAACTCTCGGATCGCGCATTATTGCTGTTGCCACTCTTGCCCCTATCGCAACTTACAGAAGTCTCAAGTATACGTTGTCAGGGTTGAGTTCAACCCGAGGGCTTTTTGCCGCGACGCTGCAGAGACTTTTGAGTTCTGCTTGCCAGCGAACGAGCAACTTCGAGCGACGGGTACTTGGAGTATCTCAACCACTGCGTGGTCAGGTCCGTGCCTCCGAACTTTCGTTTGAAGTCCTGAGGCCCGCCAATTTCTCGTCCTCCAAAGTCAAAGCTAACTGCACCCCGATCTCTCCATGCTCGCAGTGCCTCGAAGACCATGATCTCGTTTGGCATCCACTCATGGAACTCGGAGTCGCTGGCCTGCAGGGTGAACGAAGCCGTGCCGTGGGCTAACCCAGCGAATATCCCGGTTGCGGCTGTCTCGCCAGTTGGCACTCGCGCTCGAAGCAATAACAAATAACCGGGCGGGTGGAGATGATCGACCATCGCCTGCACTCGCGACTGTGGATAGGTGGGACGGAGTCCCCGCCGAGCAAAGGCTTGAGACACTTGTGTGAAGTACTCAGCTACAAACTCTGGGTCCTTGGGGTCTACCTCTTCAACGATGACACCAGATCGCAGGCTCTTGCGAACGTCCCGGCGACCGTTCTTTGTCATCCCTAACAGCAGTTGCTCATCATCACCTTGCAGGCCAACCACCAGGCCATTCAGGGGAGTCGATCGAAACCCCTGCGGCACCACCCCAGAAATGCTGCGGCGGTCGAGGACCTCAACGTGCACGCAGTTCATTGACTGTGTGGCGAATTTTGCTAGTGCTACAACTGCTGAATCGATGAGCGCATCATCAACCAAGTTGAACCCCATATGAGAAGTCGTCCAGCCACGCATGGGACTTCCTAAAATCTTCAGACCAAATTTCTTGACAATGGCACCTGTAAACCAACCCACGGCCTCGCCTGAGCTGAAGATCTGCAGAACCACCGGCTGCGCTGCCTGAGTCTCGGACAGAAATGCCAGCCATTCACGGGTTTGATGAACGGTTCTGTCAGCAAAGCCGTTGAGTTCAGCCCATGGGACCTTGGCCAGAGGTACTTGTTCGAAGCTCAGACTCATCTCAGGTAGCAATCTGATCGTGGGTGGCCACGCGTGGCCCGAAGCGTGAGCGATCACGAACTCGGTCCAGGATCCAGCGGCGCTCCAGACCTGCCCGTTGCGAAACCGTCAGGTTGGGGCAACCGTCGCTGCTTCGAACTGCGTCCAACATGGTCGACACTGGTACGTACCATCCACCGCGATCTGCCAGATCAGTCATTGCCTTGACGAACTCGGAGTTGAGTTGGCCACGCTCATCAACAAAGTCCAAACCGAGATGGGTGTACATAATGCAAACCCCGCCATCTTCTTGTAACTGATCAAGATGGTCTGGGTGAAGGCGTTGCAGAAACTGCGCCAAACGAGGGGCGTGCGAAGAGGTGAACCAGGCGTTCACAAACGGCCGAGAGGAATCATGGTGCAAGACCGGACCTACTGCTCGCAGATCTGTGTGGGCAAAGCTAAACCCGCGCCAATAATCAATCCGTTCAGCGCACAAATCCCCCCAAAAATACTCACTGTTGGGGTCTTCCCCTAAGAAATCTGGCCGGTTTGGTTGCAGCAGGCGTTGAGCAAATTTGTAGGCAGTCGAGCGGACACCGCTGACACGCGCAGCGCCGGCATAGAGCGCCTCGGCGTTTGCCGCATGGTCTGCACCACAGCGTGGCGCATGTCCAAAGAGTTGCTCAAACTTATCTAAGGCTGCTCGGGTTTGATCTCGTTTGGAACTTCGATCAGTAGCGTTGTGGTAGCCAATCTCGTGGCCTTGTTGCTGCAACTTGAGCACCCAGTTCAGGTACTGCGGCTCGGCGCAGGTGGCGCCACCGATCGTGCGCTGGGGTCCGGGCTCGTCCACCCAGACTGACTTCGTAATCTTGAACCCCAGCTCACCCAAAAGGTCGTATACCTGCGGGCCGTTCTGAAGGGTGGTCCAGTCCGTATCGTCAAAGATGCTGAATCCGAACTTGTATCCCTCTGGCAACTTGATGCCAGTCTGCGAGGGTCGAGCGTTGGCATCTACTGCTTCGCTCACGCCTTCACCTGCCCGCCGCTTGGGACACTGCCTGCAACCAGAGGGGAGCAATCACATCAACATCATGATGAGTTCGGACAAACTCATGCAACCGCTGCCCTAGGTCTTCAGCTAGTGCCCCCGAGGCCAAGACCTGCTGAACAGCGCCGACAAACCAGCGAACATCTTGTCGGCTTCCCACAAGTCCCCGTCCGTCAGCGAGCAGATCAGGAAGTCCACCGGTGGGCATGGCAACTACTGCACGGCGATACAAGCCAGCCTCGAGGGCCACCAAGGGAAGGGGATCCTCACGACTCGGCAGAACAAAGACTGCAGCACGCGAGAGCAACTTCCAAGGGTCAGCCGATTCAGGAATCCAAGTCACCAGATCAGTTCGACCAACTGCTGTGGCATCTGCGCCACTGGGGCGACCGCCGACCCACCCCACCTGAGCGGGGCTGTCAGCTCGCTGTAACTCATGCGCAACTGCTGCGAGCCTGTCTGTTCCCTTGCGCCACCCCGGCGTGCCCGCTCCTAAAACCCAGGGGACTGCCTTCCCCTCCGGCACATCGGCATCCGGCACATCGCCAGCCCGCACATCAGCCTCCTGCACATCGGCATCGAGCAGTCGGACACACCCAGGCACCATCAGGATCTTCTCGGCGTGGGCACCGCGGCTCCGTGCAAGCTCAGCCACTGGTGTGCTGACCACCATCACCTGCTGCGCACGCTGAAAAGCAGCAGCTTGTTCAGGCCGAGGAATGGAGCGGTCTAGAGCCATTTCGAGTTCATGAAGGTGAAGCACTACCGGCAGGTTGCTGCTAACGACCTGCGCCACTGGCCAAGCCCCAGCACCGTGCACCACAAGCACATCGGGTTTTGGGCGGCGAGACAACTTGGCTCTCCAAGCGCTATGTCGAACAAGTTCGCCAGCGCGGCTCATGCCGAGAGTGATCAGACCCAAAGAGGCAGCAGAGGAAGCGGAGCGACGATCGCTGGGCTCAAGGACTGTCACAGAGGCGCACAGGTTCTGTAACTCGCTCAATAGTGGGCCGCCAAACATGGCAACAACATGCACAACCCGTCGCTGCTGCACGGGGGTGGCTTGCAACAAGCGCGCAAGCAGAACTGGCACTCCCGTCCGAGACAAGTCATGAACGGCAATCCAGATCACAGGGTTCTGTGCTGTGGGCTCGGCAGCGCTCATCCCTTCACCACCTGCCACAGTGCGGGGGCGATGTGCTCAACCAAGTGGGTGGCTGTGACCCATTCAGACAGCTGAGTACCGATCAGTTCTCGGTGTGAGGGATTGTCTAAAAGCGTAGCCACTGCTGCACTCATCCCAAGGGTGTCACCAATCGGAAGCAGCAACTCGGCATGCCCAACGGCGCGCAGCATGTCGATCACTCCACCTGATTCAAAGCTCACAACCGCCTTTGCTGCAGCACCCGCCTCTAGGACCGACAAAGGGTACGGATCCTCGATCGCTGTAGAAACCACTAGGTCAGCAGCCGCGATATAGCTAGCGGAATCCTCGGTACTCGCTAGCAACACAACGAAGTCCTGCAGACCAGAAGCAGCGATGCTGTGTTCCATCTCAAGCCAAACCGAACTGCCCCGCTCGCCACCCAACCACACACCAATAGGCAAGCTCGGGTGAGCAACCAGAGTTGACATGAAGTCCACAAAGCGTTCCGGCCCCTTTCTGTGGCTCATGGCCCCCACGTTCAAGATCACCGGGCGATTCGCTTCACCGACCATGCGCTGCCGAGCCAACGCAATAGCCCTGCTCGAGGGGGATGGAGCCTCGATGAACTCTTCGATCACTGTGACGCGACTGGCGGGGATGCCAAGGCGATCTACCAACATCGCAGCTACGGCCTCGCTGGCTGCGGCGAACCGGTCCACGGAGCTGAGCAGTTGTTCGCGGACGCGAGGCGAGGCGGGCAGGACCCGCTCTGCTACCCCATCAAGTTCATGAACATGACATACCAAGTCAGCGGGCTTGCCGTCCTGTGCTGACCTCTCTGCAAGCAATCTGGCAGTACTCAGCGAGGCGAGTGTGTTCGCCATGACAATCTCGGACGCAGCGATGGCGCGCAGGCCGATTCCTTGAATCGAACTCGGTACTGCGATGGGGTGGCCAAGGGAACCCATCACGGCGCTCAACTGTTCGCTACTACGCAACAGGCCTGAGGTCAGCACCTGTGTTGGGGCCACCTTGCGGTACTCGCTCAGGAGCGGGCCGGCAGCTAGCAGCGCTAGTTCTACCCCTTGGATCCCCTCAGATTGCAGCCAGCGAAGGAACGAACACAGCATGACAGGCGCGCCAGTTCTACTGGCATCGTGACCCACAAACGTGACGGTGGGTCCCGCACTCACCCGATTCACAAACGAATCAATCAGCAGATGGCACACTCAACGAGTGCGCCTCGATCTGATCTGACTCATCAGCAACTCGGCTTCCGTAGGAGTAAGCCAACTTACCGCCGAGCCAGCCTCCGATCAGCATGATCCCCACGCCAACAGCACTCAAGACCAGCGCAATGGTTGGGGTTCCGTTGAGGTACTGATCAGCGTCGGCACGACGTACAAAGAACCCCACCACGAAACAGAGCAACACCACGTCCATCAAGATCATGTGACGTGTGGCCACAGCGTGCGCCCTTGTCCCCTTTGTCAGTCTGCGATAGTCCACTAGCCCAAACAATGAGGCAAGCAGGCCACTAGCAATACCAATCAGAGATAGCCACACGGCGGGCCGACCATAGGCTCGGCCCTCTACTGCTACAGAAGCAATATCGAATGCAAGCGTTGCGACAAAAGCCCCAATTGGAATGGTGACCAACATGGGGTGAATCGGATGCCCGTACGGTCCTGCGGCCGCCATGCCGGGCCGGTGCGCTGCACGCATGGAACGCTCAGCCTGCTCGGCCTGCTCGGCTGATTGTTCGGCTGATTGCTCGGCCTGCTCGGGACTCGAGGCTTGCGCTGATTGCTCAGCCTGCTCGACGGCTTGCTCCGCTTCCTCTACAGGCTGCTCCGATTCATCAGGCACATCATTCTCCATGATTCCCCCATTGCAGTGCTGTCGGTGTGGCTTGGTAAGTCTTTATTGTTGCCGATCCTGCGTCCGAGATGCGCAATACAGCAAACTTTAACCATGGACCGGTCATCACCTTCTGCGGAATTCTGGAGCCAGGACTCCCAGGTCCAGGCATTTTCTGTTAATTCACAGGTTCTTCTCTACGAGACTGCCCTCATCGGCGAGGCCATTACTGCTGCGGCAATCTCAGGCGAGGTTCAACAGGTTCATGCTGTTGGTGTGGGGACGGGTCGCGAGTTGCCAGCTATTCGCTTGCAGCTCCCAGAGGCAAAAATCTCTGCCTGGGACGTAGCCGATCCCATGGTTGAGGCCTGTTCCAAGTTCATCCAGGCGCAGGGGCTCACCAACGTGAGTGTCGGCCAAGCAAACATTGTGGATCTGGGCGGCCTCAGCCCTCAAGCCGACGTTGTCATACTGCTGAACGCAATTCTTTGTTATGTGAACACTCCCCAAGATCGCCGGCGAGCACTTGAAGCCCTTCAGCAGTTGCTCCGCCCCGGCGGAACCATCGCTGCAGTAGTGCACCAGCCGAATGGTCGGATTGATTGGGCCACCTGGTTTGGCCTTCGATCGCTCCTAGCGCGAATCTCGCTGGTAGAAGGTGGTAGCGGGGATCGACGAATTTCACACGGTAACTCCACAATGTTGTTCCATCACTACACACCCAACGAGTTGCACCGATTGCTCAGCAGTGCTGGCTTTGAGCAGATCCAGATCCGCTCCTTGCGAGCTTGGTCCAGAGAGACTGGTCACAAAATTCCGCTGCGTTCCCCCAACCCGCTCATGGTGACAGCAGTTCGTTCCGACAACTAGGAATTCCGGAGCGCATGAAATCCAGAACCACGCACAAAACTCACCTCTAGCCGATGCGATGAGTTAGGCCCCAGCGCCTGTAGCCTTGCCCCTAATGGGGAACGATCTGACATGAAGGTAGTAGTTACCGGCGGCGCAGGATTCATTGGTGCAAACCTTTGCAGGGCACTCGTTCAAGCTGAAGAGGTCACCGAAGTTGTTGTCTTTGACGACGTCTCGACTGGGTTCTGGTCGAACCTAGATGGGGTTCCGGTCAACCGCGTCGAGGCCAGCATCTTGGACGTTGCAACGTTGCAGGACTGCGTGAACGGCGCCGATTCAGTGGTGCACCTAGCCGCCCGGCCATCGGTACCTCGCTCGATTGCAGAACCTGTTCCATCACATGAGGCGAACGCCACCGGAACCATGAACGTGCTCGAGGCTGCCCGGCATGCCGGCAACTGCCAAGTAATTGTTTCTTCCTCATCTTCGGTGTACGGCGCAAACCCAATACTGCCCAAGCACGAGGATTTAGCTGCGCGACCAATGAGCCCCTACGCGGCATCAAAGCTGGCTGCTGAGTCCTACACGCTCGCTTGGCAGCACAGCTACGACATGCCCACCTTGGCCTTTAGATTCTTTAATGTGTTTGGTCCACTCCAAGCAGCCGGCCATGCCTACGCCGCAGTGGTCCCGGCATTCGTTTCTGCTGCACTCGCCGACGAGCCACTAGTGGTCCACGGCGATGGCACGCAGTCCCGAGACTTCACTTTTGTAGACACAGTTTGCAGCGTGTTGACCGATGCTGTCTTGCGAAGGGTGTCGAGTCCCGAGCCAACAAACCTGGCCTTTGGAACGCGCACCACCCTGCTAGAAGTGATTGCGCTGCTCGAGGAACTCCTTGAGCGTCCGCTAGCGGTGCAGTTCACCGAGACACGAGCCGGCGACGTGCCCCACTCCCAAGCGGCTAACGATCGCCTGCGAGCGCTGTTCCCAGACGTTCAGCCAGTCGACCTGCGTACTGGGCTAGCTGCGACCATTGCATGGTTCAACAGCCTCGCTCAGTAGTTTCTTTGGCTGACCTGCCACTCTGATTGGGCAGATGAACTCTGGATCGGGCAGATGAACTCTGGAACCCACCCGATCTGACTAAGCGGACTTTTTCGCCGTGCCTGCTCGTGAACCGCTGGTGAAATCAAACCGGCTAGAACGAACATCAATCACTGGGTCAACAAGGAACGGGTCCTTCAGAGCTGCAATTGTGGGGCTCATAGATGGCACCTCTACCCGCTGAATCATTGGGTGCTCAGAGGCCGAAGGCAGTTCAGTGGGTGAGAACAGAACCTCGTGCATCTTCTCGCCTGGGCGCAGACCCGTGTAGACGATCTCAACATTGCGATCACATTCAGCAATCAAGCGGCGAGCAAGGTCCGCAATCTTGACCGGCTCGCCCATATCGAGCACCAGGACTTCGCCGTCATGTGAGAGTGCACCGGCTTGGATCACTAGTTCGCAGGCCTCGGGGATGGTCATGAAGAACCGAGTGACCTCTGGGTGGGTCACCGTAATAGGACCGCCTTGCGCAATCTGCTCACGGAAGAGCGGGAGTACTGAGCCGCGACTGCCTAAGACGTTGCCAAACCGGACGCTTAGATAGGTGCCGGAATGCTCTTTCCCGGCGTGCGAGGTGAGCTGCTCAGCAATGCGTTTTGTTTGTCCGAGTACGGAGGAGGCATCTGCAGCTTTGTCCGTGGAGATGTTCACGAATCGATCTACGCCAAACTCACCGGCAAGCTCGAGCAGGTTTTGTGTGCCCCAAACGTTGGTCTTCCAGCCTTCCTCGGCATGCATTTCGAGCAGAGGAAGGTGTTTGAGCGCTGCGGCATGGAACACAACCTCTGGGCGATGCTCCTCAAAGACCTGCTGAAGGCGACCACTGTCACGAATGCAGCAGACAACAAGGTCTCGGCTGTCAAGAAGTCCACGGCCTTCAATAGAGATCTGCACGGCCTGCAGTGCAGACTCGTCGCGATCCAACATGACTAGAGATTCGGGGGCAAAGCGATGTATCTGGCGGCACAATTCCGAGCCAATCGACCCGCCGGCACCAGTGACTAGGACTCGCTTGCCGGTGAGGTATCCGGCCACAGACTCAATATCGAGGGAAAGCTCACGACGACCAAGCAGATCAGCCTCGGTCAAGGGGCGAATATCGCCCAGGTTCACGCCAATGCCGAACATCTCGTCAACGGGAGGAAGAATCAGCGTTCGAAGCTCGAGTTCATCGGCTCGCTTGGCAACGTCTCGAATGAACTCGCCCGAGGCAGAGGGAATCGCAATGATGATATGCCGGGCACCGGTCTGCTCAACGATTTGAGCGAGTGATGATCGGTCGCCACCAACCTGTACTCCCTTGATTCGCAGATTGCGAAGATCGGGGTTGTCGTCAATCACTGCAACTGGGTGGTACGGGCCAGACTTGATCATCGCCGTGATCACCTGCAAGCCGCCGGAACCAGCACCAATGACAATAATTGGCAAACGATCGTCACCTTCGGCCCGAGTCCACTTCTCAAGCTTTTGCCGCCAGACCAAGCGGCCGATGCACATGATCGCTAGTGCCACAAACCCAGACACGATCGCAGCGCTGACTGGAACGGGACGAACGCCGGGGCTGAATGCGTCAGCAGCAGAGACCAAGACGGTCACCATGGCCACGACTTTGAGCGTGCCAACGACCTCGTCAAAGGTGCCGTAGCGCCAGCGGTGTACATAGAGCCCACCAAGGCGACCCAGCACAACCTGAGCCACCATCGCAATGGAGCCCAGAGCAAGAACCCCGAGTAGATCAACTGCCCCAAATTGCAGTTCATAACGGAGCAGGGTGGCAAGCCAGAGGCCCAACATCCATGCCCCGCAGTCAAATGTTGCCTGTAGTGCGAACCTATATTTTGTAAGAATTTCGTTCACTCAACTGCCCCCAGTTGCTCAGAGTTGGGATCCGCACCCCGCACAGAACCGAACTGCTAACGAAGTACAACACTGATTATGCCCATTTGCAAGCAAAACATGAGCGGAGTTCAGTAGGTAATTGTCTATAATGACTCTGAGTGTTCACGCGATCACCGTGGCGGGTATAACGGTGGCAACGGGGACTACCAGCAGCATCGGCACAAGCCGGTAAAGAAAGATTCAAGGGGTTTCATGGGGCGCACGACAGACAGAGTGGTTGTAATTGGCCAAGGATATGTGGGATTGCCAGTGGCAGTCCGAGCAGTTATTGGTGGATACGACGTCTTGGGCTTTGAAGTTGACGACCGAAAAGTCGAGGCTCTCAATGCAGGTTCCTCTCATGTTGAAGACATCACCGCTGAAGTCATGTCAGAGATTCTGGCCTCGGGCCGGTACCGGGCGACTTCTAACTTTGAGGACCTTGCAGGGTTCGATATTGCAGTCATCTCTGTGCCAACACCCATGGGTGAGGGGGTCCCTGATCTTTCATTCATAGAAAGTGCAGCAAGTTCGCTAGCTCCCTACATTTCTGAGGGATCCACCATCGTTTTAGAGTCCACCACCTACCCGGGGACAACCGAAGAGCTAGTCGCACCACTACTAGAAGCTGGTTCTGGCCTGAAGGCAGGGGCTGATTTCCACTTGGGTTACAGCCCCGAACGAATCGATCCCGGCAATCCCACCTGGCGGCTCGAAAACACGCCCAAGGTGGTCTCTGGCATTGACGCTGACTCTCTGGCTGCCGTCAAAGGGTTCTTTGACCGGCTCGTAGAGCGGACAGTGCCGGTTTCTGGTACTCGCGAAGCGGAACTTACCAAACTGCTCGAAAACACATTTCGCCATGTCAATATCGCTCTCGTGAATGAACTTGCCATGTTCGCAAAGGACCTCGGAATCGATGTCTGGGAATCGATCGACGCCGCTTCAACCAAACCCTTCGGCTACATGCGGTTTACTCCGGGCCCTGGGGTTGGCGGGCATTGCCTTCCGATTGATCCCTCGTATTTGTCTTGGCAAGTGGAACGAACTCTGGGGCAGACCTTCCGCTTTGTTGAGCTTGCCAATGACGTCAACGAACACATGCCCGACTATGTAGTTCGTCGTGTGCAAGCTCTGCTGAACGACCACAGCAAGTCCGTCAAGGGCTCCAAGGTGCTGGTCTTTGGGCTTGCCTACAAAGCCGATACCAGCGATGCGAGAGAAACCCCGTCCCGGCCCATTATTGCGAAACTGCAGACTCTTGGCGCTCAGGTTCAACTTGTGGACCCGCACGTGGGCGACGCTCAGTTCCCTGAAGATGTCGACCGCGTTGATGGCACGCAGACTGACCTGGAAAACGCCGACCTCATCTTGTACTTGGTAGACCATTCCAGCTTTGATCGTGAGATGATTGCCTCGGCCGTGGCACCAGTACTCGACTGCAGAAAAGCCCTGAAAGGCGACCTCGTCAACTACCTCTAGGCAGGTGCCCGCAGCGAAAGACTCGATCGCTGTTCTCTAGCGGCTGCGGCTAACCGCTTCGGCCGCGGCTGCGGAGGCGCGATCGAAGTCCCCTTTCGCGCTCCGTGGGTAATCCAGCATCTTGGCGAGCCCGCTGTACCAACCAAACCGGAAGACCGGGAAGCACCTCATCGGCTTGACGGACAGCCGAGAACACCTTTGACGTCGCACCAAGGCGGCTTGAACACTCCACAGCTGACATCAGTAACTCTTCGGAGCTCGGCGCTGTCATCACGACCTCTCGCAACTGAGCGATGCTGGGAGCAGCTAGGCCAGAATCCCTGCCACTTGACACAAGAGCATCCTCATCAGTCCCCACCAAAACACTCTCAGAAATGCTCTCCCGTGTTTGCCAGGCACTCGCTGCTACACAGGCAGCGATAAATCGATGTTCCGGGTGAAGCCCCTTGACCCAATGCTCCCGGACCTGAACCGGGACTGCCCGATCATGAAACTCATCGGGGTCTACGAGCAGGCCGAATGGTCCTGCTGCAAGAGTTGCATGAAGGGCAATCACTACCTCAGGGATAGCCGGATGTCGAAGGCTGTACTCAATATCGGTGTCTACTGCCTTCTTGCTGAGCTTTCTAGCCTCTAACTGAAACCCCTGAGTTCCGAGTCTCTCAAGGAGTCGGTCAATCTCACTGTTTCGGATCAGCAGATCAAGCTGACCGACGTCGATGAAGTGCTCAGGAAGTCGACCATCCCAGGCCTGGAGGAGCGAGCCAAAGACAACAGGCTGAACCTCTACCTCGGTCGCAACCCGTAGCACCCAGATCAAGGCACCGGCTACCTCGTGAGCATGGCGCTGCGCGAGCACATGACCGTGCAGGACCTTCTCTTGGGTTACTTGGGGCGCTTGAAGTACATCGCGGCTCAGTAATTCCACTGCTACTCCTGAAGGCAAATCGCCCCCTTGCCCATGCTCGGGTAGAGCGAGCCCCTGCCAAAGAGCTTGCGCCGCCTTACCGCTGGGGCAATCGGTCAGACCGAAGGCACTCGGAGTTGGCCAGACCTCAGGTCGATTCCGCGCAGCCCTGCGTTCGGACTGAGCTATGAGTTGATCGGCCTGCTCCGGCGTTAACACCTCGGCCGTTGGAGCAACAGAAGTGCTCTCTGGGTCCTCGATGCGTTCAGCTTCTGCAGCAAAGAGCAGGGCATCTTGATCAAAGCACATCATGTGAGCGACCGGTAGAGACTCCCCCGCTACTCGTTGGACCGAGTCCTGATCCTGCACAAGCCGGTGCAATACAGCTAGTCGCCGCCGATCCGGCGGCAGCACTGCATGCAGTTCGCGCAGCAGTTGGTCAAGCTCCTCTTGTGTGGTCGGAGCGGAGGCAGCCACGCATGAGGAGCCTGCTACCAGCAGAGCTGTCATCTCTAAGGCAATCCCATTGCTAGGACCCAGCTGGGAGTGAGATAAAGAACGACAGCTCAGAAGCTCATTGGTGGTCTGAGCCATGCTCAGTGGCGCGAGCTTGCCCCGCGGCTCGAGATCGCTCAGCGAGCTAGCCGCATCTGCCTCTTCTTCGCCCAAAACCAGAATCAGCCCAACAGCGCACTGACCAACAATCTGAGTGCTAGCGCTCGCAGCCTCGAACTGTTGGCTTCCCAAAGCGTTTGTGGCAACACGCGGGCTCGGACTGCCGAACACAGTACGGGTCCCCTGGTGCAGGACGAGATCGTCAGCAGTCAGGTAGGCAGCCCCTGAGCGAATCAGTTCCTCGATCAGCTGATCCCGTATCGCGCTCGTACCCCCGGCGATGACTAGGCCGTGGCCGTTTAGTTCCAGACAGGGAACACAAAGGTGCAGCACCGAAGGGTTGAGTTCCGCCGAGATGATGAGCAGTTGCTTCCATAGTGCAGGAAACAATGCCGAGGTTTCTTGACCGAACTCGACCACTCCGGCATCGTCTTTTTCTAACCGCCAGGCCCCAGCTGACTCAGCGCCCTGCTCACTCTCGGCTGCAAACCAGAGACTCAATCGCGGAAGCACCCCTTGCTCCTCAGTGTCGAAGCTAGGCGAATCCTCGTGGGCCGCGTTCTGGTCAGACTCATCTTTCAGTAGGTCGCTCAGAACGCCTAGGACCTCTTGAGGGAACTCCCCCCGCAGTTCAACCTGGCCCGTCGGAAGCTGCACAACCGCTTGCAACTGACCCAGACCACTCTGCGTCAAGGCCTCGTTACCGGCTGCGTACCCTTCCCATTCGGCATCCCAATTCGGGTCCTCCTCAGCTAGGTCAAAGTGACTGGAGCTGGGATCGGCAGGCGGAGAACTAGTGGTCCTGCGCGAAAAAGGAAAGCGGGGGCGTTTCGGGCGTTGCAAGCCTTGATCATCTTTTGGCATGTCACTCACGAGAACAGTCCTCCAAGAAGAACAACAACGCTACACCTCTCACAAAAGCGCATTTCTGTCCTGCAAGCACCCCCAAAAGACGTTCCGTCCTGAGCCAGATCCCCTAGTGCCGGTCTGGCGGAGGAGGAATCGAGCGGGGTGGATCATGGGCGTGGCGCTGTTTGTACTCAGTAATCACCTTCGCAAAGTGATCATCCTGAATCCGAACAGGCAACCGTGCG
>CANJEC010000008.1 GCA_947473395.1 Actinomycetota bacterium
AGGACGAATGGTTGGACTACTGGCAGCAACTCAAGGACAACGGAGTGCGGGTACGGCCGAGTTGGGATGATGCCTACTACTCGGACTACACGGTTTCTGGAGGAGACCGACCACTCGTGCTCTCGTATGCCTCAAGCCCACCCGCAGAGGTGGTCTTCAGTGAACCCAAACGCACCGAGCCAGCCTCAAGCGTCATGCTCGACTCTTGCGTAGCCCAGGTGGAATACGCAGGAGTGTTAGCAGGAGCGGCTGAATCAGAGTTGGGTCAGGAACTTGTAGAATTCATGCTCAGCCCAGATTGGCAAAAGGCTTTACCACTCAGTAATTTTGTCTTTCCGGTAACTGATGTTGAGTTGCCAGAAGTGTTTGAGAAGTTTGCACCACGCTCCACCAAACCACTGAGTCTGGACCCAGCACTTATCTCCGCTCAGCGCGATGCTTGGATCGAGCAGTGGCGAGAGAAAATGGAGTGAATCTTCTCAGCGATCAGCGCCCCCTAGGGCACCAGAGTTTCCGACCCTCGACCGTCAAGATGGGGCACGTGTCGAGGGTCGGGATCATTGTGGTCACTGCCGTATTGCTCATGATCGCTCTGCCAATCTCTGCGGTCATGCTCAGAGCAATACGGCCGGACGGACTATGGAGTGCCGAGGCAGTCACTCGAATTCTTGGCTCTCCGAGAACTTGGCGACTCATTGCAGTCACCCTCGCGCAGGCCGTTGTTTCATGTGTATGCACCGTCACAATTGGAGTGCCCGTTGCCTGGGTCTTGTCGAGATTTCGCTTCTTTGGGCGATCCTTGGTGAAAACCCTTGCGACTGTTCCTTTCGTGCTGCCCACTGTGGTTATCGGCGCAGCATTCGCCACGGTGCTCGGCCCTCGGGGATTATTCGAGGCGAGAGGAACCTGGTTAGCAATCGTTATCGCACAAGTGTGTTTCAACCTGGCGGTAGTCATTCGAACCGTTGGGGCTGCACTCAGCGGTGTGGACTCAAATCAAGAGGCTGCTGCGCGGATGCTCGGAGCCTCCCCTTTTCAAGCAGCGCGACGCGTCCTTCTGCCGACGGTACTCCCAGCGATTGCTGCATCTGCTGTGGTGGTGTTCTTGTTCTGCTTCACAAGCTTTGGCGTGATTGTGATGCTCGGTGGTGGCTCAGTCACCACGGTGGAAGTCGAAATCTGGACTCGAGCAACTCGGCAGTTTGATATTTCTGGTGCCGCAGTGCTGTGTGGCATTCAACTTGTTGCCGTACTCGCCACGCTCAGTATCCATAGCCGCATCAGCAAGCGGCGCGCAGTGAGTTCGGTATTTCGGGCACGCAGATCGGATCGGCTCCCGCGTTCAGTTGCAGAATGGGCGGCAGTTGGCGCTGCGGTTGGTGCTGTCCTCATGATTTGCGGGCTGCCCATAGCCGCGCTGTTCGAGCGCTCGCTGCGAGTCGGGACTGGCTGGGGGCTTGCACATTGGCAACATCTTGGATCTGTCACAGCAGGTACTGGCCTGAGCATCGATCCGCTCTCTGCGCTCTGGCGATCCCTGCTCACGGCTAGCGCAGCGGCAACTGCAGCGCTCCTGCTCGGAGTTCTCGCGGCGCGGGTCATCGCCCAACGACCCGGGGGAGCAGCGGATCGAATTTTGCTGCTCCCTCTGGGCGTGTCGGCAACCACGCTCGGACTAGGGCTCCTCCTCATTGGTGGCAGGCCGCCACTAGACCTTCGCGGATCACTTTGGCTCGTGCCAATCGCCCAAACACTCGTTGCGCTTCCGTTAGTTGTGCGAGCAGTGCTTCCTGCCATGCAAGCACTTCCGGCCTCGCTTGATGAGTCCGGCCAATTGCTCGGAGCGGGTTCCATCGGACGCTTTTGGCGGATCGAGCTGCCATCGATTCGTGCCGCAGTCTTTGCGGGAGCAGGCCTTGGGTTCGTGGCATGTCTTGGAGAGTTCGGCGCAACCGTGTTCCTTGTCCGCGCTGCAAGCCCAACAGCTCCTGTTGCGATCGAGCGCCTGTTGAGCCGTCCCGCTGCTGCTGGCTTTGGGCAGGCAATGGCACTTTCTTGCATTCTCGTGCTGCTGTGTGGCGGCGTGTTGTTGGCGGTGGACTATCTAGCTGCAGGCGATGAGGGCCTAGATCTAGCCTTCTAGCACCCCTAACCCCCAAAAAAGGGGGTCCAGCGCAGACCGAAACGGGTAAACGGCAAGTGCTGAATAAGAAAACAC
This sequence comes from Actinomycetota bacterium, assembly GCA_947473395.1. Taxonomy (GTDB): domain Bacteria; phylum Actinomycetota; class Acidimicrobiia; order Acidimicrobiales; family Microtrichaceae; genus IMCC26207. The sequence goes on from CANJEC010000008.1 coordinate 2,219, forward strand.
TGGGGATGAGTCCCCCCTCGGGGTGGTGTGAGCACAGCAGGGCTGTACCATCGATGCGGTCGCAGCCACCAAGAACTCGCTGCCACCCTCCTCTTGCGAACTCGGGCACAATGATCAAATCACGTACCACTATTGCGATTCTGGCTGGATTCGTCGCGGCTGTTTTCTCACTAAGTTCAGTGTCAGCAGGTTCAGTGTCAGCAGTTGCTAGTCAGACTGATCCCAGCACCCCTCCCAACAGCGAACTGCCAGTGGGTGAGACAACCACCTCGACTACTGCTCTTGGCAGTTCAACCCTGCCGGGAACTGTTCCGAGCAGTACCCCAGACCCATCCCTGTCTCCCCCGACGACCTATCTGCCACCCATTCCACAGGAACTGATCAATGATCCTCGGGTGCCGTTCTTGGTGGACCCTGGAGAGGGGGACGGAATCGACCTGCCAATTGCGCAGTTCAGCTTCGACCCGCAATCAGTAGCAGTTCTGCCCGAGCGCGTCGCCGGTGCGCAAGCGGCGCTGTTCGCAAGTCAGGCCGACCTTGATCAGATTCAAATGCGTGTTGCAGAGAAAACGCAGACGGTGCTCGATTTGACTGCTCAACTCGACTCACTCTCGGGAGAAGTCAGAACCGCCGTCACCAAGACTGCAACTGCTCGCCGGCGGCTCCGAGACCATGCAGTGACTGCCTATATGCAGGGTCCGGCTGAAGACAAACTCTCGCTGCTTGATAACAACGATTTTGTTGATTTAGGCATAGCTCGGAGTTACTTGGCTGTCGTGGCAAAGAAGCATGAGCGACTTCTGCGCAGCTATGAACGACAAAGCAAGGCGCTCGGAAAGAATGAGGCCAAATTGGCCTCGGACCTAGGCATTGCGCAGTCGGTGCTGACTCAAAGCACTGCTCAAGTCCAAACCGCAGTGGATGCTGTCGCTGCAGCGACCGCTCAACTGCAGGCCTATCAGAATGGTGCGCACGCCTACATCAATGGGTTCGTGTTTCCGGTAGCTAGCGAAGTGGAGTTCATCGATAGCTGGGGGTACCCGCGTATGACGGGAACCTCCTCTGAGCACTGGCATCAGGGAACAGATATTTTTGCCCCCACTGGGACGCCGCTGATTGCATCTGAAAATGGAACGGTTGCTCGCATCGGCACCGGCACCCTCGGCGGCAACAAGTTGTGGGTGGTAGGCGAGTCTGGAACCGAGTACTACTACGCACATCTGTCTGCATTTGCTGCCGGCTTATCTGATGGCATGCGGGTTACCGCAGGTCAGCTTGTCGGATACGTCGGAGACACCGGAAACGCTCGCGGCACGTCACCTCACCTGCATTTCGAGATTCACCCCGGCGGCGGCGATGCAGTCAACCCTTATCCGGTTCTGAAAGCCGCTTACGGCAACCGGACGGTCTTTCGCGCTATTGCACCTGTAGCTGATCCGACAGTCGATCCGGCAGCAGCGACTGCAGCAGCTCCGACAGCCGCGACGACCGCAGACCCGACAGCCGCTCCCGCAGCAGATCCGGCAACAGCACCGATAGCTGACCCCTCGGCCCCTACGGGTTAGTCAGCGCATCTAGTCTGGCGCTCGCCGCAAAGCTGGATCCACGGTTCTTGTGGTGGTGGCCGACATCTTGGCAAATGGGCGGCAGAATGGTTGGATGCAATTTGTTTCGGCTAGCAGTTTGGACCAGAGCTCCTAATGGATGTCAGTGCAGTTCTGGCTGCCCAAGTTGACCCTGAACTGCTCTTTGATCTTGTTGCAGATTTATCGAGGTACCCCGACTGGCTCGAGATCGTGCCGCGGGCACAAGCAGTTGAGCCCGACCCCAGCGACGAGGGGCCGGCATGGTCCGTGGACCTTCGCGGCCAGTTGGGTTTACTGAGCCGATCCAAGCGCCTGCGGATGGTGAGAACCGAATCCGATTCGCCACGAATCGTCCGGTTTGAGCGTCGCGAACTGGATTCACGTACCCATAGCGACTGGGTCCTCGAGGCAAGTGTTGAAGCTCTATCAGCAGTTGACAGCACCCTGACCATGTCGTTGCACTACGGGGGCACGATGTGGGTACCCATGCTGGATCGATTACTTGCCGATGAGATCGAGCGCTCAAGGGGCCGCTTGTTGAGCGTCCTCGGAGTCAACTCGTGACAGTTCGCGTGTGGCCGGGGCGGCCATATCCGCTTGGAGCAAATTGGGATGGCGCTGGCACGAACTTCTCGGTGTTTTCTGAGGTGGCCGAGGGAGTAGAACTTTGCCTTTTTGATGAGCGCGGGGCAGAACTTGTGGTGGATTTACCCGAATGCGTTGGGTCTGTCTGGTTTGGGTACTTGCCAGATATTGGGCCAGGTATGCGTTACGGCTTTCGAGTACGTGGGCCTCGTCGAAGCGTGGCGGAACTCAACCTGCAGTCCAAGTTGTTGCTGGACCCCTACGCCAAAGCAATCGCGGGATCGATTCAATGGGATGACGCAATTGACGCGGAACATGCCATCGACACGGATTCAGCCCCATACGTACCCAGATCGGTAGTCATCAATCCATGGTTCGACTGGGGTCAAGATCGCTCTCCCCAGCGGCCATGGCACGAGACAGTGTTGTACGAGGCTCATGTGAAAGGCCTTACCCAACTCCACCCAGGGGTAGATGAGCAGCATCGTGGTTCGTATCTCGGAGTGTGCTCCCCAGCCGTCATTGAACACCTCCACAACTTGGGTGTGACGGCCATTGAACTGATGCCAGTTCATCAGTTTGTCCATGACCGACGCCTCGTGCAGATGGGGCTTCGCAACTACTGGGGTTATAACTCGATTGGTTTCTTTGCCCCTCATAATGAGTATGCCGTGGGCGGCCAAGCGGGGGAGCAGGTGCAGGAGTTCAAGGTCATGGTCAAGACCTTGCACGAAGCCGGCATAGAGGTGATCTTGGATGTGGTCTACAACCACACTGCCGAGGGTGGCCGGGGCGGACCGTTGCTCAGTTTCAAGGGGCTCGACAACAGCGCTTACTACCGCCTGAACCAGCAAGACCGCAGAGAGTACGTGGACTACACCGGTACGGGTAACACCCTCAACATGCGTCACCCTCATGTGTTGCAACTCATCATGGATAGCTTGCGATATTGGATAGAAGAGATGCATGTAGACGGGTTTCGGTTTGACCTAGCTGCAACATTGGCCCGTGAACTTCACGATGTGGACCGCCTCAGCGCCTTCTTCGACCTGATTCAGCAAGACCCAGTGATAAGTCAGGTCAAGCTCATTGCGGAGCCATGGGATGTTGGAGAGGGCGGCTATCAGGTTGGGAACTTCCCTCCACTGTGGTCCGAGTGGAATGGTCGCTACCGCGATTGCGTCAGGGACGTCTGGCGGGGACAACTCGGCCAACTCGGAGAGTTTGCAGCGCGGCTCACCGGCTCCTCTGATCTGTATCAGGCCGAGGGTCGTCGACCACACGCGAGCATCAACTTTGTGACTGCCCACGATGGATTCACCTTGGCCGATATGGTCAGCTACGAACACAAGCAGAACCAAGCCAATGGCGAAGATAACCGCGACGGTACTGATGACAATCGTTCATGGAATTGCGGGGTAGAAGGTCCCACCGACTCGCCCGAGGTGCAGCAGTTGCGCAAGCGACAACAGCGAAACCTGCTCTCCACGTTGGTGTTATCGCAGGGTGTTCCCATGCTGGTCGCCGGGGATGAGATTGGAAGAACGCAGCAGGGAAATAACAACGGCTTTGCTCAGGACAACGAGATCTCTTGGGTGAACTGGCCTCAGGCTGACACGGAACTCCTGGAATTTACTCGCCACTTGATTCACCTTCGGCAATCCAATCGAGTCCTACAACGGCGTAAGTTCCTGACTGGCCGTCCGGTCCGAGAGGGCGGTCAAGTAGATGTTGCCTGGTTTAGATCTGATGGCACAGAGATGGACTCGGGGCATTGGAACGACGGTGGGCGGAGCATGGGTGTCTGGCTCAATGGAGACCTTGACGAGGTCGGCCCACGGGGAGAACAACTCCAGGGTTCTACGCTGCTTCTGTGTTTCAACCTGAGTGACGAAGAACTGGCCTGGCAGCTACCAGGGGAACACTGGGGACAGCACTGGCTGTGCCGAGTTGATACTGAACATGCTCAAGCTCGAACCACGGCGCACCAGGCAAATGGCAGCATCACCTTGGCAGCGCGAAGCGTGTTAGTCCTCGAGCAGTACATCTCAGATCCCGCAGCCTCAGCTGCGTCGAGCAGTCCAGCGTGACTCAGAGCGATGCAAGGTTAATGGCAGGCCGAAACACTCGCTGAGTAGCTCGCTACTCAAGGTCTCTTGCAACGGTCCTGCAGCAAGAATCTTTCCCTGCTGCAAGGCCAGCACATGGGTGAAGTTCGGTGGGATCTCTTCGACGTGATGCGTGACCAGAATGATTGGCGGCGCAGCGCAATCGGATGCAAGTTCACCTAGTCGCTCCACAAGAAGCTCACGGCCCCCTAGGTCCAGCGCAGCACTTGGCTCGTCGAGCAGAATCAGATCAGGTTCCGACATGAGCGCCCGAGCTAACAGCACCCGCTGACGCTCCCCAGAAGACAGCGATCCGTACCGACGATGGGCTGTGAATCCGACCTGCTGGGCGTTCAGCAGGCTGACTGCTTTGTCCGCATCAGCTTGGTCATAGTCATGCCACCAGGGTTCTAGGGCTGCAAACTTGGCGCACATAACTACCTCGGAGGCAGTTAGTTGCGGCCGAATCATGTCTGTTAGTGCCGGGCTCACGAGTGCTACCCGCCGGCGCAGCTTGCGAACGTCTGTGTGGCCGAGCTCTTCGCCGAGCAATTCGACAGTTCCGGAGCTTGGATGTTCATACAGCGAACAGATTCGAACGAGCGAGGTTTTGCCGCTGCCGTTCGCGCCCAGAACGATCCAACTTGAACCCGTTTCGACCAAGAAATCGATTCGATCCAGCAGACGGGTGCCATTGCGAGTCAGACCTACTCCCGACAGCCGCAGCACTGCAGTGTTTGGTTGGCTCACGGTGCAGACTGTGCTCACGGTGCAGGCTGTGCAGTCGCCACGGGTGTGCCCGAGGCATCTTCAGATGTCGGAACTTCTGACTCGCTGAACTGTGGTCCGAAGCGTTCCTCAAGTGATGCTTCCATTGCCTGATTTAACAACTCGAGTCCCACTAAGGCCTGCTCGGCTTGGGCAGGCTCCAAGCGCTGCAACAGGCGGTTGAGTCCCGAACCCACAAGCTCATCACCGATGTGCATGGTTCGTGTGCCCTCGGCCGTAAGAGACAGCATGACGCGGCGGCGATCTGTAGGGTCCGCTGAACGAGAAACAAGTGAGCGGGCAACTAGGCCGTCGACCACCGAGGTCATTGATGATGCGCTTACTCCGAGCAGGGCTGCTACGTGGGTGGCCGGGCGGGACCTAACCGCCAAGAAGACCAGCACGCGGTACTGCGGAAGGGTGAGTTCCCCCTCAGCTAGTGCGGTTCCAGCAACCTTGGCCAAACGGGCAGCCGCCCGAACTGCATCAGCGCTGCGCAAAGATGATGTGGAATCCGGCAACATGATTTCCCAGCCTACCCGTCGCCTCTGCGCGTCTCTCGTTGTAAGGGTTGCGATACTGACGATCGGCCCTTGCTCGTAGCGAGTTGAGATCCTGCCAAGGTCAGTCTTTGCTCACCGCAGGACTAAGCTGGGGGGATTGTTGGATCTCTTCAGTTGACTGATCTCGCATGACTCTGCTCGGGTTCGCCGCAGTACTGCTTTTGGTGTTGGCAAACGCCTTTTTCGTGGCCATAGAGTTCGGCCTTGTTGCCGTTGACCGCAATCAGCTGCAGAAGCTCGCAGAAGAAGGCAGCCGATCTGCTGTTCGTGCCGCCGCTTTGCAACAACGACTCTCGTACAACTTGTCCGGCGCACAACTAGGAATCACCATCTGCAGCCTTGGCCTTGGCGTGCTGGCAGAGCCAGTGGTGGCTGTTGCCTTGGAGCCATTTGTTGGGAACCTATTGGGAGAGTCTCGTGCACTGGGAGTCTCGGTACTCCTCGCGTTGCTGTTCACCACGGTGGTGCAGATGGTCGTGGGTGAGTTGGTTCCAAAGTCTGTAGCGGTTGCCAGACCGCTGCCCACGGTTCTGGCGCTGTCTGTTGTGTTTCGGGGTTTCAATGTGCTGTTCAGTCCCGTGATCTTTGTGTGCAATGCCTTGGCCGAACGACTGGTTCGCCTCTTTGGGGTTGAACCTAAAGAGGAGTTGTCAAGCGTCAGGAGTCGCCAAGAGTTGAAGCGCTTGGTGACATCCTCGGCCGAGAGTGGAACCTTGGACCACAAAGATGCTGACTTACTAACTCGCACCTTTCGGTTTGGCGAAAAAACAGCTGCCGATGCCTTGACGCCGCGTGTCAGCGTTCATGCTCTGCCGCTCGACGCTCTAGTGAGTGACTTGCTCGAGTTGACTGCAAACACTGGGCTCTCTCGATTTCCCGTGATTGAGGAGGATCTTGATCATGTCGCGGGTGTGGTTCACATCAAGGACGTCCTTGGGGTAGCCGTCGCGGAACGGGAGGACTTTCCTGTCCGTCGTCTGCTGCGCTCGGTCCTAGCAATCCCGGAATCAAAGAATCTGGAGTCGCTCATCGTTGAACTCCAGGGGGCTGCGGGGCAATTCGCACTTGTGGTTGATGAATACGGTGGCACGGCTGGAATCATCACACTCGAAGATGTCCTCGAAGAGATAGTGGGCGACATTGACGATGAGCACGATCCTCAGCGGAGCACGCCGTCGGTTCGTCGCTGGCAAGGTGCGCACCTGCTCTCGGGTCTACTGCACCCCGATGAGGTTGCATCCGCGTGCCAGTTCGAGATGCCCCCAGGACAGTTCGAGACGCTCGGTGGCTTTGTGCTCGCCCAACTGGGGCACATCCCACAGGTCGGGGAGCAGTTTTTCTGCAAGGACTGGAGTATCGGAGTCGAAGAAATGGAGGGCCGCCGCGTTGCCACAGTCAAGCTGATCGCCCCCGTTCCTGAGACGCTCGGCGGCACCTCAGATGGCGGCGAAGCAGATGCTTCTGGGCAGGCCAACCGATGAGCCCGCTGCTGATATTGCTGTTTGGAATAGTTCTGATTCTGGCGAACGGGTTTTTTGTGGCCGTGGAATTCTCGTTGATGGCAGCGCGTCGTGGACTTATTGAGGAGCGAGCCGAGGCAGGCTCCCTAGGGGCCCGTCGGGCCTTAGATGGAATGCGCAACCTCAATGTGCAGCTAGCAGCAAGCCAACTTGGAATCTCTGTGGTCTCGTTGATGCTGGGTTGGCTGATTGAGCCCGTGGTGGGTTCGGCCTTCGAGACTCTGTTCGCACTGACTGCTCTTCCCGAGAGCGTCTCCAATGCCTTGGGGCTTGCTATTGGCCTGATCATCATTGCGCTTATTCATATGGTGGTGGGCGAGATGGTTCCAAAGTCTCTTGCTCTGTCCGCTCCCGAGGCTGTGGCCATTGCCCTCGCTCCGGTTCATCGACTCGTGGTTGCGTTCGTGCGCCCAGCAGTGGCGGGGTTGTATTGGTTGGCAAGAATCGGTACTCGCCTAGTGGGTGTGGAACCCACCGATGAGTTAGCGCAGGCTCATACTGCACCCGAACTAGCAGTCATGGTGGCCGAGTCGCGGGCAGGTGGTGAACTGCAACTCACCGAACACGAACTGCTCGTAGGTGCGCTGGGCTTCTTGCAGATTCAAGTCTCAGAAGTGATGGCACCTCGTCAACACCTCGTGACTGTGCCAAATACTGCAACGGTGGCTCAAGCAGAGGAACTGGTGCATCAGTCTGGGCACTCGCGAGTACTCGTCCTCGGCGCCGCTCCCGATCAAGTGACTGGTTTCTTGCATGCCAAAGACCTGATTGCAGTTCCGTCAGAGATGCGAAGCGGATTGCTGCCCCCTGGCATTGTCCGCGTGGCCCTGAGCGTCAAGTCAGATGACCGCCTAGAGGACCTGATGCAGAAAATGCGGCGGACCCGTCGCCACGTTGCTGTGGTGATGGATCACGGGCATCTACTCGGCCTGGTAACCCTTGAAGACATTCTCGAAGCAATCGTCGGTGAGATCAGCGATGAGTCTGATGGTGGCCCGCGGGTACAACGAGGCCTGCGAGAAGCAGATCGCGAAGGCGAGGCCTACCGCCAAGACGAAGGCCGAAAAGCAGGAGATGCCGACCAGTGACTACCTCTGCACACAATCGAATGCTTCGGCGGTTCTCATCGCAGTATCGGCAATCCACGCATTGCGTCACGGTGATCTCTCCGCACTTCGATGACCTGCCACTGTCGCTCGGGCAGAGTCTGCGAAACGGCGCCTTGGCATCTTGTCAAGTCCGCGAACGCGTGGTGTTCGGTCGGAGTACATGGACTGAGTGGGTTCGGCCTGCAGCAGAACGCGCCGCCCCTATTAGCCTGTGGCGCAGGGCCGAAGAGGTGGCAGCCTCGATGATGTTTGGCTTCGACTGGTCGGCGGCGCAGTGGCCTGAAGCTCTGTTGCGAAACGGAGCAGCCTCTGGGCCAGAGATGTTGGATCCGGCCAAAGACTTGTCCACAGAGCTTCTGATTCCAGAGATTGCAGGCTGGCTACAGGCTGTGGCCACAGTGGCTCAGCGGCCGAATCGGCCGCCCCCGGCGCTGCTGCTCGTGGCTGCTGGACTTGGTGGCCACATAGACCATCGCCTGATTGCGCAAGCCGCCGCAGCGCTAGTTGGCCAGATAGACACGCCGATCGGTTTTTATGAAGACCGCCCATATGTGGCTTACTTGTCAACCGCGCAGATTTCAGCGCAATTGGCATCGCTCGGGGTTGAATTAGAGGCAGTTGATGTCTCTCCCAAGGTGCAGGCCTCAACTCAAGCTGCGGCTCGGCTCTGCTATCCGAGCCAGATGAAACCGTTCTTTCGAGAGGCGATGGACCTAGATAGAGCCAACGGGGCAGTCGAACGCGTGTGGTTCCCAGTCGGTACCTGTCCCGACTGGTTCGGTGCTTGATTCTCCGGCTGTGCCGCTTCCCGTTTTGCATGGACCCTGCGACGACTATTCGGTTGTCGCTTGGCCTTGTAACCTGCTGCTGTGCTCCTGTACGACACTGCCCGCCAACAGATCGTTCCCTTCGATCCCCCCGATCACATCGTCACGATGTACACCTGTGGAATAACGCCCTATGACTCCACTCATCTTGGCCACGCCGCTACCTACCTGACCTATGACGTCTTGCAACGCAGACTGCGAGACCTTGGCCACGAAACCCGCTGCGTACGAAACATCACCGACGTTGATGACAGCATTCTGCCGAAAGCAAAAGAACTGGGAGTGCACTACTTGGATCTTGCTGCTTCAGAACTTGCTCGCTTCGATGCCGACATGGAGCGACTCGAGATGCTGCCAGCCTGGTCTGAGCCGCGAGCGACCTCTGCAATAGCTGACATACGGGGATTCATTGGCATGGTGCTTGACCAAGGCTTTGCCTATCAAGCTGGTGGAGCGGTGTACTTCGAGGTATCCAAGTTCGATAAATTTGGCCAGATCAGCCATTTGAGCCGCGATGAGATGCTCCTGTTGGCAAAGGAGCGGGGCGGCAACCCCGATGATCCCCATAAGCGCGATCCACTTGACTTTGTGCTCTGGCAACCCAGCCAGCCGGATGAACCTGCATGGGATTCCCTCTGGGGTCCTGGTCGCCCCGGTTGGCATATCGAGTGTTCTGCGCTGTGCCTTCGCGAGTTAGGTACCTCAATTGACTTGCATGGTGGGGGATCGGACCTGATCTTTCCCCATCACGAATGTGAAGCAGCACAATCAGAAGCAGCAACAGGTGAACCGCTTGTTCGCCACTGGATGCATCAGGCAATGGTTCGTATGGACGGTGAGAAGATGTCAAAGTCTCTCGGCAACCTGGTGTTTGTTTCTGACCTCTCTCTTACCTGGGACCCTCGGGCGATACGGCTGGCTTGTTTGAGTCATCACTACCGCAGCAGTTGGGAATGGCATGACTCGCTCATGTCGCAGGCCACCACGCGCCTATTGGCTTGGGTTGCAGCGAGTTCTTCAGCAGCGGCCAATCCGGCTCCGGCTAGCCCGACACCCCCTGCCCTTGATCAGGTACGCACTGCCCTAGATCAGGTACGCATTGCCCTAGATGCGGACTTAGACACACCTGCGGCGCTCCTTGCCATTGATGTAGCAGCCGCAGCCGGAGAGGATGTCCAACATGCTGCCCAATTGCTTGGAGTGGAACTCACTCGGCCTGTGTTACTCACAGGCGATCCTGTGTGAATTCTGTCAACTCATGCGCCTCTGAGAGGGGGCGCGATATAGAATCAGCAAACTCGTTGACGAGAGGCAGTAATGGACCACAGAGACGCCGGCAAGATGCAAGTGGCTGCCCGTCTTTTGTTGACCCCGCCGTTCCGGTACTTGTGGAACGTCACCACCGAGGGTTTGGAGAACGTCCCCGCCAAAGGTGCTGCGATCATCGCCCCGAATCACATCTCGGTACTTGACTCCTTCTTTGTGCCGCTCTGCTTGGGTCGCCGCATGACCTACGTGGGCAAAGCCGAGTACATGGATGACTGGAAAACCAAGTACGTGTTTCCAGCTATCGGCATGATTCCAATTGACCGTTCAGGTGGAGATGCTGCGCAGCGTGCTCTTGATGCCGCGGCCCGAGTCCTGACTTCGGGTGAGCTCTTCGGTATTTACCCCGAAGGTACGAGAGCCCGAGATGGTTACCTGCATAAGGGTCATACTGGCATTGCAAGGCTAGCTCTCAAGACAAATTCCCCGATCGTGCCCGTGGGTATCGTGGGTAGTGACCTTGTTCAACCTGCAGATGCCCGGCTGCCGAAATTCTTTCGACGCGTGCACCTGCGCTTTGGTAAACCGATCTCAGTAGAACGCTATCTTGACCGTGCGAATGACCGTCTTGTGCTTCGGCAGATTACAGACGAGGTGATGTTCGAGATTCGCAACTTGTCTGGTCAGCACTACGTCAATACCTATGCCACTAAGCCTGCGCCAGAAGCGGGAACAGGGGCCGAGGTTGAGCCTTCAGAGCGTCTAGCCGAAGTGGTGGACCTGCCCGTTCGCCGCAAGTCCAAAGAGTCGGCCACTGCCACTCAGAAGCCAACGGTTGTTGTTGCCTCGGCTGCTTCTGAGCGACCTGTACCAGTGATGGTCGAAGCTGATGGGGTTGATCGCAGGTCCTCTGCTGCAGCAATCAAGACTCGCAAACTTGACCTGCCCTTTGAGCTCGAACTCTCTACCGCCTAGCAGTCTCAAGCATCAACTGCTCAAGCGTCTCGGGTGCAGATTCGCGGAACCTTATGCTGGTTCCTCGATCAGGTCTCGAATGTCTTCCGATGGCGGCTGTTCTAAGCGCATGTCTTGGCGCAGCCCCGTACCTGCAAGCCGATACCACCTCTGATCTGGGCCGATGACAAGTAGTAGGCCTTCACTCATTCGAAGGCTGTGATAGTTCAACGCGATTGACCTTTGGGAGTGGCCCATCTCAACGAGGCGTTGCCTGCCCTCGGCTAATAGTTGCTGGTCTGTGGACCAAGAATCGGAATCGGCAATCACGGCAACGCCGGCGTCGCCAGCCATATCCCAAGCTAGAGCCCAAGCCGCTAGGCGTTGAGGTGTCACGCCCGCATAGTCCGCGAGTTCAGCAGTGGCTAGGACTGAACCGGCCAGAGTGGCTCGGCGAGCAAGATCGGCTGTGGCGCTGCTGTCAAGGCCAGATGGCTGGGCATCCACAATCATTGACCACGCTCGCTCGACTGCGTCCAGAGCAAGCGCGTCTACCCGTTCGGTAGTGACCTTATGTTGGGCAGGAATCTGTGCATCCCAAGGTGAGTATCGGCCCGGTCCGTGCGAAGCATGCGTTAGCCGCAGCGTGTGGACAATTTCTGGGGGAGCGAGCAGGGCATCATGTAGTTGGTGGCCCCGCCACGCATCCTCGGCGAGAACCCCAGCGGGTGCCTCCTCTCGTGGGGGAGCGATCACTGTGCCGGCAGCTGCTGCACGCCTAGTTCGCACGAGCGAGATGAACGCCTCACGGGCCATGCCCCGCAGCAAGAAAAGTGCGAATGGGTCGCGGTCCACTTCTTCTGCCACCATAAAACAAGCTGCGGCGGCATGCCTGCATGGCTCGTTCCATTCATCGCAGGTGCAGTCCGGGCGAAGCTCTGACATCTGAGGTAGTAGTTGGACTTCAACTGCGAGCGCATCGTCCACGACCCCAGCATGAAGTTCGCCATCAAGTAGGGCAGCTAGGTGTACAGCTTTGCCTGCCACGGCGTCAGCAACTTGTTCCCATTCCGATTGTGCCAGCGGTCGAACAGCAATATCGAGTGTAAAGATCTCGCCATGGGCTCCTACAACTCGGGCGGCAATATGGCCTGAGTTCAGGGTGAGTTCGTGGACGGCACCACGTCGTGCATCGGATCGGCCGCGCTGCAATCGGTTCTCGTGGCCGTTGCCTCCAGCCTCGAGCGAACTAATCCAAGCTCGCCCCCAAAATCTGCGTCCTAGTTCTTCGGTTGGGTTCACTAGGAATCCTCTCCTCCGAGGCGCACAAGGTCTCCGAGTTCGGCAGTGCTCAGTTCGGTCAACCAAGCTTCCCCGCCGCTCACCACAGCCTCGGCAAGAGCTTGTTTTTGGCTCAGAACAGTGGCAATTCTGTCCTCGATCGTGCCATCAGAAATCAGGCGGTGAATCTGAACTGGCCGGTCTTGGCCGATTCGCCAAGCGCGATCCGAGGCCTGATTCTCTACTGCAGGGTTCCACCAGCGGTCGTAGTGCACCACGTGGGTCGCTCGGGTCAGGTTCAGGCCAATTCCGCCGGCCTTGAGCGAGACAATAAACACCGGGAACTCGCCAGCTTGGAACTTATCCACCATCTCCGACCTAGCGCGCAAGGACAGCGAGCCCTGAAGGAACTGAGCCGGAATCCCCATTTCTGCTAGTCGTGTCATGAGGAGTTGGCCCATGACTACGTATTGGGTAAACACCAAGGTGGAATCACCGGCATCAGTGATTGCCGAGACGAGTTCCTCAAACAATTCCAGCTTGCCAGATCGGCCCAAGAGCGGTCCGGGTTGACGCAGGTATTGCGCCGGGTGATTGCAGATTTGTTTGAGGGCGGTCAGCAGTTTCAGCACAAGACCGCGCCGAGCCATTCCCTCGGCTCGCTCAATTGACTCCAGGATCTCTTCAACAACCGCGCGGTATAAGCCGGCTTGTTCGCTGCTGAGGGTAACTGGATGGTCCGTTTCGGTCTTGGGAGGAAGCTCCGGGGCAATCTCGGGATCCTCTTTCCTGCGACGCAAAAGAAATGGCGAGAGCAGTCGGGCAAAACGCTGAGTTGTGAGCTCGTCTCGATCGCGCTCCACGGGAATCGCGATCGTGCGGCGAAATGTCTCGAGTGATCCAAGCAGACCCGGAGTTGTCCAATCCAGCAGCGCCCAGAGTTCTGTCATGCGATTCTCGACTGGGGTGCCAGTCATAGCAATACGGGCATCGGCGGGGATCCGCCGCAGCGCCTTAGCCGTTGAGGAGTAGGGGTTCTTGACCTGCTGAGCCTCGTCTGCGACCAGAATTCCCCAGTGTTGCTGAGCGAGCTGGTCGCAATCTCGTCGAAGAATCCCGTAGGTGGTGAGAACGATGTCGCCGCGTCCGACATCTTTGAGCGAGCGCTGTGGGCCGTGATACCTGTGTACCTGCAGCGAGGGAGCGAATCGGGCCACCTCACGCTGCCAATTACCGACTAGCGATGCGGGACAAACCACCAAGGTCGGACCTGTTGCCTGCTCAAGGCGATGCAGGTGCAATGCAATAAGTTGGATGGTCTTGCCAAGGCCCATGTCATCGGCAAGTACGCCGCCGAGGCCGATTTTGACCATCTCGCTCAGCCATGCAACCCCGCGTCGCTGATAGGGGCGCAGGGTTGCGACTAATCCCTCTGGTTCTGGCAATTCGTGCGGCCTTGAGGCTGACCTCAAGCGGTCGGCAAACTCGGCTGCCGCACCGCCAACGGTAACCTCTACGGGTTCGTCTTCGATTGTGACTGTGCCGCCAAGAGCGGCCGCCAACGTGTCAGTAGCGGACAGCTTGTCCCTCCGACCGAGCTTTGCCACAACCGATGGGTCAACGACCACCCAAGACCCTCGAAGGCGCACGAGCGGCCGCCGGCTAGCTGCTAGGGCCGAGAGTTCCTCCTCAGAGACTGCCTCGCCGTCAAGAGTTACCTTCCAGGTGAGTTCGCAGACGGTAGCCAAGTCAAAGGTCGGTGGCTGATCGCCAGTCCCGGGAGGCGGCTCTGCATGGGCCGTGGCCCTCAACTTGGAAGTCATTGCACTCGGAATAAGCACTTCGATTCCGGCCCCGCCCAGGTCAGTGGCTAAGGATCCAAACAGTGCCATTCCCTGAGCGTCGTCCACTTCAAGACCAACGGGTTGCGCCTGATTGAGAAGCTCTGCGAGCGGAGGAAACAGGCGTGCACCTCGCCGCAGTGCCAACAACAGATCTGACTCTGCATGTTCATCGAACCCAATCGCAGTTCCCGCCCACAGGTCGGCGGCATCTGCTACTTGAGAAGGGTCCACGGCCGAACGCACCTGCAGTCGGATGGTGAATGGAGCCTCTTCCTCGGTGGGAAGGCTGAGTCGCAGGCCCACAATCGTGCGCTCGGCAGCATCAGACCCCACTAGGTATGGCCGCAGACTCGATACGTCAACCGCTGCCCGGCTGTGCCAGGCGCGCTGCCGAGAGACCGTGCCAGCAGCGGCTGTCCGAGGGAGCGAATCTGCTATCGCTGCGTACATGCCCATCACGGCTTCTTCAGCAGTCATCATGCGCAGTTCGCTGATCTGACTTGACGCCTTCTCACCATGCTGACCGCTCGTTGCTGGGTGGGCCCGTGGAGCAGATGCCGCACTGCCAAGAGCTACACAGTGCGCAGTTGGGGGAATCCAGCCGGCTAGGGCCGCGCGCACCTGGCGATCTCGTTCATCTAATGGCCCAATGGCCCAAGCGTCATGCCCCTTTTCTGAGATACCCGGCTGAATCCGACCCTTTGCAATCACTTCTAGGGCCGTGCGAGCTACGAGCGCCCAAGCCTGCACGCTGGGCGAAACGCTTGGATCATCGAGGTGAAGACGCACGAGTTGATCAAGAACGGTGGCCACGTCGAATATCTGCGCAGTGACTTGTTGTTCAACGATTCCTGAATCGGATGGTAGGAGGACTCGAACGGATTCCGCATGTGCAGAACTAGTTGTTGGCCCAGCACTGGTTGGATCAGCAGTCGTTGGATCAGCAGTCTCGGTGAAACCGATTTGGGTCTCTAGGGACCACAACGCCAAGCGCGCCATGCGAGCAGGGTCTCCTGGGATGAAGCTCGCATGCATGGTCGGATCGAACACAACCCAACATCTTAGAAGGCTGCGGCGACAGTTGGTTTCAGTCGCTTTCACAGTCCCCACTAGTTTGTGTGCATGTCCGAGATTGCAATCACGTTGCCTGATGGTTCCTCCCGCTCCCTAAGCGCGGGCGCCACAGGCGCCGATCTGGCCCAGTCGATCGGCTCGGGCCTTGCTCGGGCTGCGCTCGTTATCGAGGTCGACGGTGCAGCGGCCGACCTGTCCGCTCCGCTACCAGACGGCGCACAGATCCGGATCATTACTGATCGGGATTCCGAAGCCCTCGAGCATCTCCGCCATTCCACTGCTCACGTCATGGCCCAGGCCGTTTTGGAGCTGTGGCCGGGAGCGACGTTTGCTGGTGGCCCGCCGATCGAGGACGGCTTTTACTATGACTTCGAATTGCCTGGCAGTGGCAGTTTCTCGGATGAAGATCTCGTCCGCATCGACGAAAAAATGCGGCAGATTATCTCGGCAGATCAGCCCTTTGAGCGCTTTGAACTGCCGCTAGACGCTGCACTGCAGCTCATGGCTGATCACCCGTACAAGCGGGTGTTCATGGAACTGGCTGCGGCGGGAGAAGAGGCCGATGGTGAAGTCAGTAACGGCACCGAGATCAGCTTCTATCGGAACACCGATGAGTTTGTGGACATGTGTCGCGGTCCTCATGTGCCGAGTACCGGCCGTCTCGGGCATTTCAAACTCACTCGGCACGGAGGAGCATATTTTCGGGGGAGTGAGCTCAATCCCATGCTCCAGCGAATCTACGCAGCAGCGTTTGCAAGCAAGAAGGATCTTGCGGCGCATCTGCATCGACAAGAAGAAGCAGCCAAGCGAGACCATCGCAAGCTTGGCGTCGAACTAGATCTCTTTTCTTTCCCCGAAGAGATCGGGTCTGGTCTGGCCGTGTTCCACCCGAAAGGCGGCATCATCCGGCGTCTGATGGAGGACTATTCGCGGGTCCGCCATGAACAAGCTGATTACGAGTTCGTGTACTCCCCGCACATAACCAAGTCGAACCTCTTCGAAACCAGCGGGCATCTGCAGTGGTTCGCCGACGGAATGTTCCCTCCCATGGAGATCGACCATGACCACAACCACGCCGATGCCGATTCTGATTCCGATGCCGATTCAGCGGTAGATGCTGCAGCAACTGGCGAGGGTGGCCTCGCAGCAATTGAACCGGTTCAGGGAACTGGAACCCAGTACTACCTAAAGCCAATGAATTGTCCGTTTCACATTCTGATCTTTAAGAGCAGACAGCGTTCGTATCGAGAGCTGCCACTCAGGATGTTTGAGTTTGGAACGGTGTACCGCTACGAGAAGTCTGGCGTAGTGCATGGGCTGACTCGTGTGCGAGGAATGACCCAAGATGATGCCCACATCTTTACGACTAAAGAGCAGATGGGAGCCGAGCTTGGATCCATTCTGACCTTCGTTCTTGACCTTCTCCGCGATTACGGCCTTGATGACTTCTACCTTGAACTCTCGACCAAACCAGAGAAAAAGGCAGTAGGCACCGATGAGGAGTGGGACGAGGCAACTGAGGCCCTCCGCGCGGCTGCAACTGCGATGGATATTGATCTAGTCATGGACCCAGGTGGTGGCGCCTTTTATGGCCCCAAGATCTCTGTTCAGGCGCGAGATGCGATTGGCCGGACCTGGCAGATGTCGACCATTCAGGTTGACTTCCAACTTCCTCAGCGTTTCGAGATGACCTACATCGGAAATGACGGGGAGAAGCACAGGCCGATCATGATTCACCGTGCTCTCTTTGGGTCAGTGGAGCGATTCTTTGCCGTGCTCGTTGAGCATTACGCAGGAGCATTTCCGGCATGGTTATCTCCCGTGCAGGCCAAGATTCTTCCTGTGTCAGAGGCCCATGCCGACTACGCCCACGAGGTCGCGGCAGAGTTGCGCGGGGCAGGGTTTCGAGTGGAAGTTGCCGATGCAGACGAGACACTCGGCAATCGAATTCGCCGCGCGAAGGGCGAGAAACTGCCCTTTGTTCTTGTAGTCGGAGAGAGTGATGTTGAGCATCGCACAGTCGGTGTCAATCCTCGGGGCAACGAGGTTGAACGCGACGTTCCCCTTGCATCCTTTGCCGACCGTCTCGCCGCTCAGGTTGCATCTAAGAAGTGAACCTATGGAGCCCCTGTCCAATCACCTCAACAACTGCTTTGGAGTGAACGATGCCTCTTGACCAACTCTGGGCAACCTGGCGGTCCTTGTACGTAACCGGAGACCCAGATTCCCGTCGCGCTCTGCCGGGCCAGATGCCAGAACCGGAGCGCTCCCTACGGAACCCTCGGTCGTTGTTTGAGCGGATTCTTCAGTGCGGTGCAGAAGACTCCGAGACGTTTATCCTGCACCGAGGACAGCACTGTTTTGTGATTCTCAATCGGTTTCCCTACACCTCGGGACATCTGATGGTGCTTCCAAATCGAGCAGTTGCTGACCTTGAAGACCTTGAACCCGACGAGTTTGTAGACCTCTGGGCTCTGGTGCGCGACGGGGTTTCCGCGCTCAAATCGAAGCTGAACTGTGACGGTGTCAACGTGGGTGTCAATCTAGGCAGAGCGGCTGGAGGCTCGCAGACGGACCATTTGCATGTGCATTGCGTTCCCCGATGGGTTGGCGATTCCAACTTCATGGCCGTGGTCGGCGGTTCACAGGTGATGCCAGTGGCTCTGCAGGACGTCTGGACGGCGCTGCGGCCATGCTGGCCTACTTCAGGTGAGACGCCTCCAACAGCTACCGTTGAGCAATGACTGCATCAGAGAACGCTTCCTCAAAGAACGCTTCCTCAGAGAACGCTTCAGGACTAGAGGATGCCCCAGTCAATCTTGAACCTGATCTCAGTGATGGCGAGTTCGTTGACGTCCTGCCAGAAGACTTAGACCTTTCTGGGTTAGTTGGACCGCAAACATTCCCAAATAACAACCGCCGCCGAATCCCAGCAATGCTGTATCTGATCTTTGGGCTCGGAGCCGTAGCGCTCTATGCAGCCAAAGGGGAGAGCTCCGCTCTGGTGAATCTAGGGACGTTATGGGCTGGCGTCGGCCTAGTTGCCTTCGGCGCCTACGGAATGGTGGCTGGGTGGACTCTGAAAGTCGATGAGTCTGATGCATTAGTGAGTGCATCTGCAGAAGTGGGCTTTCCTGTTGGCCATGCTGCTGCACAGATGGCTTGGCGTGGATGGTTGTCACGTCCAACTTGGCGCATTTTGGCTTACTCGAATGAGAACCCGCCGACGAAGCGGGGAATCGTCTTAGTCGATGGAGTGAACGGCGCCGTGATCGAGGGCTTCTCAGAAGAGAACCCCGAGGACTGGACTCAGTTCGACCCCGAGGACGTCGCCGGTGCCAGCCTGAGTGTGCCTGCTGTGTCTGATTCAGCAGAGCAGTAGTGCTCGGGATACTTCACATTTTCCCTGCATCAGGCTAGAGTGCTAACTCTAGTTAGCACTCGTTACTAACAGTCCAATGAAATCTCTTGAGCACTGCATTCTTAAGTACTGCATCTAGATTGCGATGCAGGAGTTCCTGCGAGGAGTCAAATGTTCGACGGTAAATGGCGCACCCAAGTTGATGCAGCAGTGAAGCCCATCGGGAACAGCCTCAAGAAGGCCGGAATTTCTGCAGATGTCATCACTGCCACTGGCATCGTGATGGCAGTCTTTGCCGCCGTTGCTATCGGCTCGGGCCACCTGCATCTTGGACTCCTCCTGCTGATTCTGACTGGCATCCCAGACTTGTTAGATGGCGCCGTTGCGAAGGCCTCGGGTAAGTCTTCCTTGCGGGGAGCGTTCTTTGATTCGGTTTCTGATCGAGTCACCGACGGACTGCTCTTTGGTGGAATCACCTACTACCTCGTCGAAAGCGATGGGCGCGCTTGGGTGGTCATGTTGCCAGTGGCTGGTTACATCACTGCATCGATCGTGTCGTATATCCGAGCCAAAGCAGATGCCCTGGGATTCGACGCTCATACTGGGATTGTGGAACGCGCCGAGCGGTTCGTACTCCTCGGCATCGGCCTGCTGTTCTACCGAAACCTTCTCATACCAATTCTGGCATTGATCGTGGTCCTCAATCTGATTACAGCTGCGCAGCGCTTTATCAAGGTGTGGGGCCAAGCCACTCGTCAAACGCCAGCCCTGAGTGATCGGCGGCGGAGGCGACCGCGCAGTGCAGACCCAACTGTGGCGCAGCGTTGGCAGGCACGCAGCAGCGGCCGGGGTCGCTCAAGCGGTTCACGGCGACCGCCTGCCTGAGCGCCGGCACAAGACATGGAGCTTTCAGTTCGCAAACTTCAGGTTGCCTCTGCGCTTGCTGAGCACCTCCCGCCTTCGCTAGCTCGGCCTATGGTCAAAGCGGCGAGTGGAGCTTTTGCTCACCGCTCCCCAGATGAACGACTCGTGATCGAGCGTTACCTGCGACGCATCTACGGCCTAGTTCTAGATGGAGTGACTCCCGACCCCACGAAGCGAACTTGGCCTCTTCCCAAAGACGCTCCAATTACGGAGGAGCAGCTCGAAGAAAAAGTTGAGCAGGTGTTTCAGAGCTTTGGAAGGTACTGGCTGGATGCTCTGCGGCTCCCCTCGCTCACCATGGATGAGCTTGATCGGACCTTTACCTACGAAGGCCTCGAGCATCTGATTGTTCCAGCGCAGAGTGGCAAGGGTGTGCTTGCCGCAATTCCGCACCTCGGTAGTTGGGAGTCGGCGAGTCGCTGGCTGGTGATGACTCATAACATTCCAGTTGCGGCTGCCGTTGAGCATCTCGAACCGCCAGAGCTATTCGATTGGTTCCTGACCTACCGGCGAGACCAATTGGGGTTGAACGTGATTCCCGTAGGCCCGACTGCTGCTGTTGAACTCGCCGGAGCTCTGAGTGCTGGTTCGGTGCTCTGTTTATTGAGTGATCGAGACCTGACTGGTGACGGGATTGCAGTGGAGTTCTTTGGTGAACGAACCACGTTGCCCGGCGGCCCGGCTCTGCTGGCGCTCAGAAGCGGCGCACCCCTCGTCCCAGTTGCCGTGTTCGTTCAAGGAAATAACCATCACGCGGTGGTCTTGCCACCCCTTGATACACAACGTCGTGGTCGGCTCCGCGCTGATGTGCAGCGAGTCACTCAGGACGTGGCACACGCACTCGAGATACTCATTTGCCGGGATCCCACTCAATGGCACGTGTTGCAGCCGAATTGGCCAAGCGACTTCGCCGCTCTTGGATTACCCCAGCCCGGGTGGGTGCAAGCCGAGAAGGAAAAGGGCCGCTCCGACGCCTAGTGTGCGCAGGTGCGCATCGGCCTGGTCTGTCCCTACAGCTTGAGTATCCCCGGGGGAGTCCAGGGGCAAGTACTGGCACTCGCTCGCTCCTTACGCAGACGTGGCCACGAGGCACTAGTTCTTGCGCCATGCGATGGCCCTCCTCCAGAGGTATTCGTCATACCCCTTGGTAGCAGCATTCCAACTGCAACCAATGGTTCAGTTGCGCCCATTGCCCCAGACATTCCAGCGCAACTCCGCACGATGCGTGCTCTGTGGGATGAAGATTTTGATGTGGTTCACTTGCACGAACCGTTGGCTCCCGGGCCGACCGTGACTGCTGCGCTCCTCAAGACTGCGCCGCTAGTAGGCACCTTTCATGCTGCAGGCGAGCAGCCCGCCTATAAAAAACTCTCGGCTCTTGCCACGTGGTTTGGTAACCGGCTCGATGCCCGTGTCGCTGTGTCAGAAGAAGCAAGGCTCATGGTGGCAGATGTCATGGCAGACGATGTCCGTGTGCTGTTCAACGGAGTTGAAGGGGACCGGTTCCGCAACGCTGAGCCATGGCCCACTTCGGCTCCTACGGTTTTCTTTCTTGGCCGCCATGAACCAAGAAAAGGCCTCGAGGTTCTGCTGCGAGCAGCCGCTGAGTTACCAGAGGACACCCAGATATGGATCGGAGGAACCGGACCTCAGACTGAAGATCTTCAGCAGCGGTATCCGGACTCGCGGGTGCACTGGCTTGGACGCATTAGCGATCATGAACGCGAGCGACGCATGAGCGCAGCCACAGTGTTTTGCGCACCTTCGCTTGGGGGAGAGTCCTTCGGAATCATTCTGCTCGAGGCAATGGCAGCCGGCACCGCAGTGGTGGCATCTTCCATCTCGGGGTATTCGCAGGTGGCGAACGCTCCGCAGGGCCTCGCTGCTGAACTAGTAGAACCAGACAACCCTGCCGCATTGGCACGAGCCCTCAACAAAGTCCTGCGTGAGCCAAAACTGGCCGAATCCCTGCGGGTCGCCGGCGTCGTAAGGGCCAAGGAGTTTGACTTGGAACTGCTCTGTGACCAATACCTGAAGATCTACGGGGACCTCATAGCGACTGCTCACCTTGCGCCAGAAAAGGCCACATCGCTCAGGATAAGGGTCCGCTAAGGGACCATACGCAAAGCGGATGGCACCCTCCTGTACCCTTTATTGCAATGCAGGCGCAGCCATCCCTCGATCAATCGGCAAACAGACTCGAACACAACGTGCTGTTCCTTGGGATACTCGCAGCGCTGGTCGTCGGTGGTCTCGTGATGCTCGTTCAACCCATTGTTGGCGCTCTGGTTGCCGCTGTTCTGGCTGTTCTTTGGTTTCTCCTGCTTCGCGAGAAATTGGCCTCGAGCGTCAAGCAGATGCTTTCTGGGCTTGATCTAGAACCACTCAGCGCGGGGTCGAACCCGCAACTCGAGAACCTGCTCGAAGGCCTCTGTGCAACCAGCGGCGTGACCAACCCCGAGGTCTACCTGCTGGAGTCCACCTCGATGAACGCGTTTGTGGCAGCAAACAAATCCGGATGCTCCGTGATTTTGACCACCCAGCTAGCAGAGGGCCTAGGTCGACTCGAACTCGAAGGGGTAGTGGCTAACTTGCTCGGCCGGCAGCGCGATGGCTCAGCAAGGTATGCAACTTCGGTGATATCGATGTTCGGAAGCTCAGGGTACGGGGCGAAAAAGTTGGCCGCTGGCCTAGGGGAGCAGCGTTCAGTGCGATCTGATATGGCTGCCATCGACCTGACTCGCTACCCACCAGGCCTTATCTCTGCCTTCTCAGCGATGCAAAAGGCCGGAACAACTCTTTCGGACGTTCCCGCAAACACCGCACCCATGTGGATCGCCCCTGTGGCTGAAGACTCGAGCCAAGAGAGTTCTCCCCTTGCTGACACCTCGATGCAGCCCCTGACCTATCGAATCGCAGTGCTTCAAGAACTGTGAATGAGCCAACCTGAAAGCGGCAGACCATGTCTGATGAGACCAACACCAACAGCAACAGCAACAGCATTGTCAACAGTGCTGCTGATTCTGGCCAAGATGCCCCCGCGGTAGACCGTGCAGCTACGCGTGCTTCGCAACATAAGCGTCCGAAGAGCAAGCTAGTTCTGGGAGCTTCCCTGCTCGCTGTTGTGCTGATCGGCTCTGGAGTTGCAGGTTTGGGTCTGAGTGGCTGCGGCAAGAAGGCCGAGTCAGAGGCCCCGGTAAGAACCAAGGCTGCAGCCGAAACCACCACAACCGCCCCGACAACCACGATCGCAGTGGGACCGACCTCAGCGTTGACCGGTGTGCAACTCAACCTTGATGACACCGCAGGGGCAGCACTTCTTGCCCGCCCGGTACTTGTTGCCAAGATGGACAACTCTCCCGAGGCCATGCCGCAGATCGGGATTGAACAGGCAGACATGGTGATCGAACTCAAGGTCGAAGGCATTAGCCGTTACATGGGCGTGTTTCAGTCAAAGGATGTCCAGCAAGTTGGGCCAATCCGGTCAGCTCGAACCAGCGACCCTGACTTGCTCGCCATGTTCGGCCGGCCGCTAGTCGCATGGTCAGGCGGAAACGAGAACGTGGTGCAGGTCATGGCAGACACCCCATGGATTCAAAGCGTGAGTCACAGCCAAGCCCCCGATGCCTACTCTCGCTCAAGTGCCAAAAAAGCGCCGCACAACCTGATTCTGGATGTTCCAAAGATCTATACCTACGCAGATCAGCCACCCATATTGCCGAACAAACTCTTTGACTACGTTGCTCCCGGGCAAGACCCCGGAGGGACCCCGGTTCTCGGATTCGATACGAAGGTCGGTATGTCTCCCCTGGGATTCGTCTGGGATCCAGCAAGGGGCGCATGGTTGCGTTGGTCGAATAACCGTCGGCACCTTGCAGCCGATGGGGTTCAGATTGCACCTACGAACGTGGTTGTCCTCGAGACTCCTTATGCCGCCTCTGCAGCAGACTCACGGTCCCCAGAGGCTCAGACCTTGGGATTTGGCAATGCTTGGGTGTTTACCCAGGGCCGAATGACAGTGGGTACTTGGGTGCGCAGCGCTCGTGACCAAGCCTGGAAGCTGACCTCGGTCGATGGGCAGCCCATGTTGTTGACCCCTGGTTCTACCTTCGTGGAACTTCCAGAAGCGGGCACGAGCCCGCGGGTGCTTGACCAAGCCACCGTGGATCAATTGCAAGCCGGCTAGTTCCTGCCACAGGGACTTGAGTTGCTAGTGGCAGAGTTCACCGGGCCCCCGGTTCCAATCTGGGTGCCTCGCGTCGGTACACTGTGAACATGTCTTCTACGCCATCTGAACCCACTGTGCACTCGACCGGCTCCCAACTCGTCAAGCGTGGACTCGCTGAGATGTTCTGTGGTGGAGTCATCATGGATGTAGTCAATCCTGAGCAAGCTCGGATTGCAGAGGATGCTGGTGCGTGTGCCGTCATGGCGCTTGAGCGGGTTCCTG
>CANJEC010000009.1 GCA_947473395.1 Actinomycetota bacterium
GTCTCTTCTATCCCATTGTCCACAAAGCCCCAGAAGGATCTACCGATGTCTGAAAAGCTGCCCGAAGTGCTCTTTGTGTGCATCCATAATGCTGGTCGGTCACAGATGGCCGCAGCATTCCTTGCACAGATTGGTGGATCTGGAGTCGTGGTGCGCTCAGCGGGTACTGCCCCCGCCGAGTCCATCAATCCGGCAGTGATTGAAGCAATGGCCGAACTAGATATCGACTTGCTGAGTTCGGGAGCGACTCCGAAACGACTTGAAGATGCCGCTGTAGAAGCTTCGGATGTGGTCATTACTATGGGGTGTGGGGATGAATGCCCCTTCTATCCGGGTACGCGCTACTTGGACTGGAAACTCGAGGACCCTGCAGGCCAAGGCGTCGCGGCTGTTCGACCGATCCGCGATGAGATCCTGCGCCGGGTTCAAGAACTCTGGGCCGAACTCAGCGCTGCGGCCTCGTAGCGGCCGCTCATCAAAAACTTTCCTTAGTCACTACTCACTACTCACTACTCACCACTCACTACTCACCACTCACTAGCTAACGGAGCAACCATGTCACGAGTACAACTAGCCATCAACGTCACCGATATTGATTCAGCAGTCGCTTTCTATTCCAAGTTGTTTGCCACGGAAGTAAATAAGCGTAAGCCGGGGTACGCCAACTTCGAGATTGCCGAACCACCTCTCAAGCTGGTTCTGATTGAAGGCCCCGAAGGAGGCACGCTCAATCACCTTGGAGTTGAAACTGAAACAACGGCGCAGGTTGTAGAAGCAGAAACACGGCTGTCGGATACTGGCCTAGAAACCACTGGGGTTGATGACACGGTGTGCTGCTTTGCAGAAAAGACCGAGACTTGGGTCACTGATCCGGATGGCGCCAAGTGGGAGTGGTACGTCAAGACTGGCGACGCAGATCAGATGTCCCTACAGAATCGGGGGACTGAGAGTCCTGAGGGAACCGCCTGCTGTGGCTGAGAATTGTCGACACCGAAGCCACTGCGATGGTTTCGACAGCACTTGCTAGACAATACTGATACTGCCCGAGCTAGCCCTGAGCGCGTGCAGAAAGTGATCTCACTGTGCAAACAATCGGTCATTACATAGATGGTGCGCTCACCCCAGGAACCTCTGGGTTGTCAGCACCCGTGTTTAATCCTGCCACTGGAGCCCAGCAGGCCCAGGTTGCACTTGGCTCGATAGCCGATGTGGACGCCGTGGTGCAGTCTTCTGCAACGGCTTTTGAGACCTGGCGCAACAGTTCGCTGAGCACGCGAGCAAGCATCATGTTCAAGTTTCGCGAACTCATGGACGCTTCACGGGGCGAGCTTGCCGAACTGGTCAGTATTGAACATGGCAAGGTCCCCTCTGATGCACTTGGCGAGATCGCTCGCGGCATGGAAAACGTTGAGTTTGCCTGTGGAATTCCGGCCGTGCTGAAAGGGGAATACTCCGAGCAGGTTGCGGGTGGAGTTGATGTGTACTCATTGCGCCAGCCCCTCGGCGTTGTGGCTGGCATCACACCATTCAACTTTCCGGCCATGGTGCCCATGTGGATGTTTGCCAACGCAATCATGTGCGGAAACTGTTTCATCCTGAAGCCCTCCGAGAAGGACCCCTCTGCAGCGCTCTTTATGGCCAAACTCCTGAGCGAGGCAGGGCTACCGCCCGGGGTGTTCAACGTGCTGCAAGGAGACAAGGTTGCAGTAGACAGGCTGTTAGAGCATCCCCAAGTCAAGGCGTTGAGCTTCGTGGGCTCCACGCCGATCGCTCGCTACGTGTACGAAACCGGGTCGGCTCAAGGCAAGCGGGTGCAGGCACTCGGCGGAGCAAAGAATCACATGCTCGTCTTGGCAGATGCAGATATCAACGCCGCAGCAGACGCTGCCGTCTCTGCTGCCTACGGTTCTGCCGGTGAGCGATGCATGGCAATTTCGGTAGTCGTCGCAGTGGGAGCAGTTGCTGATGAACTCATCCCTGCTCTTACCGAACGAATTGCCAAAATTGTCGTGGGTCCTGGCACTGACCCGAAAGCCGAGATGGGTCCACTCATCACTCGACAGCACTGCGACAAGGTCACGAGCTATCTCGATGGTGCCGAGCAGGCCGGAGCAACCATTTTGGTGGATGGCCGAGATGTATCGCTTCCAGGCGATGGGTATTTCCTTGGTGCTTCCCTGATCGACAATGTCACCCCCGAGATGCAGCTCTATCAGGACGAGATATTTGGTCCCGTGCTTGCACTGATGCGGGTCGATACCTATGAAGAGGGTTTGGCCCTGATCAACAGCAATCCGTATGGAAACGGCACTGCTATTTTCACTCGGGACGGCGGAGCGGCCCGGCGCTTTCAGTTCGAGGTAGAAGCTGGCATGGTCGGGATCAATGTTCCAATCCCGGTACCAGTTGCTGCGTACTCGTTTGGCGGCTGGAAGAGTTCGCTCTTTGGGGACCTGCACATGTACGGACCCGACGGGGTCAAGTTCTATACCCGCAACAAAGTCGTGACCTCTCGTTGGCCAGACCCGTCGACCTCTAGCGTCAACTTAGGCTTTCCTGTCCATAAGTGAGCCCCGTCCACAAGTGAGCCCCGTCCACAAGTGAGCCCAGTCAACAGGTGAAAGAATCATGACCACTGCAGAATCTCAGGCGCCAGAACCCCAGCTCAGCCAAACCTATCTAGATGACCGCGCACATGTGTTTCATTCTTGGTCAGCTCAAGCTGCGCTCAAGCCACTTGTGGTCACCGGCGGAGAGGGCGCATGGTTCTTTGACGAGACTGGCAAGAAGTACTTGGACTTCTCATCGCAGCTGATCAACTTAAACCTTGGACATCAGCACCCAAAGATGATTGCAGCAATCCAAGAGCAGGCGGGAAAGCTGGCAACCATTGCGCCAGGTATGGCCACGGATGCCCGCTCCACTGCTGCACGGATGATTGCCGAGCGCACTCCGGGCGACTTGAACAAGATCTTCTTTACTAATGGCGGAGCAGAGGCCACCGAGAACGCTATGCGCATGGCGCGCCTACACACGGGCCGGCACAAGGTGCTTTCGATGTATCGCAGCTATCACGGAGCAACTGGCGGCTCAATTGCCCTGACTGGCGATCCGCGACGCTGGCCCTCCGAGCCCAGTGTCCCGCCGGGGATCATCAAGTTCTTTGGTCCCTACCCGTACCGATCTTCGTTCTGGTCTGATTCTGTAGAACAAGAGTCGGAGCGGGCTTTGGAGCACCTCCGTGAAGTGATCATGTTTGAAGGGCCAAACACGATTGCAGCGATTGTTTTGGAGCCAGTTGTTGGCACGAATGGTATTCTGGTTCCGCCACCGGGGTATTTGGCCGGGGTGCGAGAACTCTGCGATGCCAACGGAATTGTCATGGTCTGTGATGAGGTCATGTCAGGGTTCGGCAGGTGCGGTGAATGGTTTGCGGTTGACGCCTGGGAGGTCACTCCCGACCTGATCACGTTCGCGAAGGGAGTGAATTCTGGCTACGTGCCTCTTGGTGGTGTGGCGATGAACGCTGAGATTGCTGCAAGCTTCGACACTCGGGTGTACCCCGGTGGGCTGACGTATTCGGGTCATGTCTTGGCCTGCGCGACTGCAGTTGCTTCGATGAACATCTTTGAAGAGGAACAGATTCTTGAGCGGTCGCGACACCTTGGGACCGAGGTGTTTGGCCCGGGCCTTGAGGAACTGAAGGCAAAGCATCCAAGTGTCGGCGACGTTCGCGGTCTTGGTTGCTTCTGGGCGATTGAATTGGTGAAGAACCGAGAGACCAAAGAGATGTTTGTGCCCTTTAATGCCTCGGGAGCAGATGCTGCCCCGATGGTGGAAGTGGTGACAGCCTGCAAGGCAGCAGGGCTATCTCCCTTTGCACATTTCAATCGCCTGCATGTGACCCCACCGCTGGTGATTTCCGATGGGGACGCTCGGCTCGGCCTAGAGATTATTGATCAGGCCTTGCTGCTAGCGGACAAGCACGTTTACTAGTCCAAGCAGATTTGTTACCTTTCTTAGATGAAGGGCGAAACTAGGCGCACAAGAACCTCAACTGCAGTATGGCTGAGCTTGGCTGTGCTGCTCGGGGCTGCACTGTTGGCTTCATGTACGCCAGCCCCTGGCGCTTCTCTGCCGGGCGAAACTGCCTCAGCGCCGACCACAGCGCACCCAGTGTTGTTGGTACCCGGCTGGGAATTAGGTTGCTCCGCTAATCCAACTGACTGGGACCGATGGCGTGATGCCTTTGTTGCTCGTGGGCTACCGCAGAACGAGTTTGTGGTGTTGAAGTACAACAGTTGCCAACCAAATCTGCTGACTGCTCAGATGATTGAGGCCGAGGTTCAAGCGCTTTTGTACCGATCGGGTGCTGATCAGGTGACCCTGATAGCGCACTCAATGGGAGC
The DNA here is from genome assembly GCA_947473395.1 of Actinomycetota bacterium. Taxonomy (GTDB): domain Bacteria; phylum Actinomycetota; class Acidimicrobiia; order Acidimicrobiales; family Microtrichaceae; genus IMCC26207. The sequence continues at coordinate 4,410 of CANJEC010000009.1, forward strand.
GATCCCAGCGCGTTGGTGCATCAGCTTTGGAGCTTGTGCGGGCAAGGTGGCCGACTTGGTTACGGTGGCGGGGGCAAATCACGGGACCATCTGGGCTGCGGCCTGTGCGCTTCAGTTTTGGGCCAAGTCCTGTGTGGATTTGCGCCCTGACTCGCAGATGCTGCGCGCACTCAACATCGATGAATCCCCCGATGGTGTGAGAGTTGAAACCTGGGTATCCCCTTGTGAGCAAGCAATACTGCCACGGGAGTCCGCATTTTTGGCGGGAGCCATCAACCATGATCTTGTGAAGGATTGTGTTGATCACACGGGGTGGAAGAGTTTTGCTCCGGCAATCAATGCAGTAGCGGCTCGGTTGGTTCCCAACTTCAGCTAAGCAGACTCAGGGCCAGATCTGCACGGGAGTGCCGGGTGGCACGAGTGCAGCGAGCTTCAAGATGTCTTCATTGAACAGCCTTGGGCAGCCATTAGAAGCTGACCGACCAATAGAAGCGGGTTTGTTGGTTCCGTGGATTGCGAGCACAGGAGCTAGTGAGTCAGGAGCGCCCTCTGAATTCTCGCCGCCGAATGTGTCCATGGCCTCGGAGTAGCCATTGAGTGCCAAAGCAACGGGCCCGTAGCCTCCATCCGGATTCGCTGATGGAACAATATCGGTGACATAGAAGCTTCCCGTTGGTGTGGGACTGCTCGGACGACCAATGCTGATGGGAGCAGCAAAGAGCTCTTGGCCGGCCTCAACTACCCGTAGGGAGCGATCAGCTAATGAGATCACGACCTCTCGCTGAGTTGTGGACAGTGTCAGAAGGTCAGTCTGTACCCACCCTGTGGTGCCATTGGGCCGAACGGGCAATTCGACTTGAGTCCAATCACCCTGCCGGGCCACCACCCCAAAGAGCAGTGGCTGGGGAGGGGTATACGAACCGGGGTTAGAAAAAATCCATCCGGTTGCTGTCACTCTTCGACCCGAGACGGCAATCTCGGCAGATGGAATCAGGACCCGGTCAAGGTCTTGCTCGCTGCGAGGCGGGGTGGGGTCAGCAGAGGTGATGACCGGAGTCAGAAACTGATTCCACCCAGCGGGTGGCTGTGACTGCACTTGCACCTGACTGAACTGGCTGCGAACAGTCGCCACCTCGTGTGTTCCGAGCGGCAGGGTTTGGTACTCAACAACAATGCTGGTCGTTGTGCTGGCCGTCGTTCTGGGGATTGTGCTGGACGTGGTCTTTCCCACAGTCGCAGGGGGAGTGGAGGTCGTGCTTGGCGTACTCAGCGCTGACGTGGTTGCTAGAACCAAGCCCGATACCACCGCAGCAGAGAGCAGTCCGCCAGTTACCCAGATGAGTGCCCGTCTTCGCTGCGGTGACATGGTCATATCGGGAATCGGTCAAGCATCACTTGTATCGCAAGACCCCTCGGATGTTCTTGCCGGCGAGCATGTCGGCGAAGCCCTGGTTGATGTCTTCGAGCGCGTATTCCTGAGTCACCATTCCAGCAAGATCAAGTTGGCCGTTACGGTACAACTGCATCAGGCGGGGAATGTCGGACTGCGGATTGGCCGAGCCAAAGATCGAGCCAACAAGCTGCTTTTCCATCAGCGTCAGGTCACAGAGCGAGATGTTGATCTGCCCTTCGGCAGCCGAGTGGATGTTGGTCACGACCACGCGTCCGCGCTTGGCACAGAGCGACATGATGGGAGCGATCTGTTCGCCGTCTCCAACACCCATACAGCAGATCACCTTCTCGCACATACGACCCCAGGTGAGTTGTTGGATGAGTTCGTAGGATTCGCCGATGCTGCTCGCAGTATGCGTTGCTCCAAATTTGAGTGCTTGCTCACGCTTGAATTCAATGGGATCAATAGCGATGATGTAGCGCGCTCCGGCTAGGCGGGCACCTTGTACGGCTGCGGCGCCGATTCCGCCAATGCCTACTACTGCAACCGTGTCCCCTGGGCGGACCTCTGCTGCATAGACCGAGGATCCCCAACCGGTGGTCACACCACAGCCAACAAGGCAGGCCAGTTCAAGCGGAATGTCGTCTTCAATCTTGACGCATGACATCTCGTTCACCACCGTGTGCTTCGAGAAGGTTCCCAAGCAGACCATGGTCCACAGATCTGTCCCGTCCTCGGAGTGATGTCGAGTGGTGCCATCAAGCTGTGCTCCGACAAGGAGGGCTGCGCCGTTGTCACACAGGTTTGAATGGCCGTCTGCGCAGGGCTGACAGTGTCCGCATGCAGGCACAAAACTAAAGACCACATGATCCCCAGGTGCTACACGAGTCACACCTTCTCCTACCTCCATCACAATGCCTGCGCCTTCGTGGCCGCCGATGAGCGGGGTCACCCCTGGCAAATCTCCAGTGCGGCAGTGATCATCGGAATGACACATCCCAGAGGCTGTGAGTTCGACGAGTACTTCGCCGGCCTTGGGTGGGTCCAAAGTGATGGTCTCAACACTCCAGGGCTTGCCTTGTTCCCAAAGAATTGCGGCTTGAGTCTGCATGGTGAATCTCCAAGTGTAAGGGGTTGGTCTGGGTGTGGATCAGAAAAAGTATCTGGTGTTACGGAGCTGAGTCGGCGTTATCGGAGGGCTTGCCGACTGGAAGAATTCCAAGATCATGATAGGTAAAAACAGGAAGGTACGGTACCGATCGCTGGGCAAAGTACGCCGCTGCGACATCGCTGCGGTCAACCATGGTGACAGCAGCCACAACCTGAGCGCCGGTTTGTGAAACTTGTTCGAAAGCCTTCTGTATGGAGCCTCCGGTTGTGACGATGTCATCAACTAATACAACCCTGCTGCTGCTGGTCAGCTTGGCACCTTCTACCAATTGATTGGTGCCGCGGCCCTTGGCTTGCTTGCGCACGACAAACCATTCGCGATCATCTCCAAGGTGGGTGACTACCCCGTGCGCAAACTGATCGGCACCCAACGTCAGCCCGCCGATTGCATCAAACTCAAGTCCAGCACGCGCTAGTTCATCCACGATCACCTTGCAGGCCAGTTTTAGATCGGCACCGCGAGATAGCCCATATTTGGCGTCAATGAAGTCTCGGCTCATCTCACCCGAGGAAAGCTGGCGGGGCTCCTCGAACTGCAGCAATGCCCGGTCTTTGATGATGCGAAGTAGCTCAGTTCGATCTTGGCTGAGTTCAGCAGTGCTCGCAGAAGGTGCAGTCATGACGCAGAACTTACTGTTCTGCGGACTCATCGGCGATATCGCAGCAGTATCGTTTCGCTATGTCAGAGAACTCAGACCCTGCCAGCCCACCGAATGCCAGCCCACCGAATGCCAGCCCACCGAATGCCACCCCTCCGGATTCCGCTGCGAGCACCGTTCGTCGTGAGGCACATCTAGCCACCTACTCACGTGAGAGCATCTATCAAGTTCTGGACGAGGGATATTTGGCTCACGTTGGGATCATCGCCGCTGACGGTCGGCCAACCGTGATTCCTACCTTGTTTGGCAGAGAGGGCGAGGTGCTGTACCTGCATGGGTCGGTCGCGAGTCGGCTGGTCCGGACTTTGGCCGAAGGTGTGGATTGTTCGGTGGAGGTCACGCTCGTAGACGGTTTGGTGCTTGCCCGTTCAGCGTTTCTGCACTCCATGAATTACCGGTCAGTGGTGATCTTTGGTCGAGCCCGCCGAGTTGAGGCAACGGAGCAACTTCACGCCCTCAAGGTCATCAGTGACCACTTGCTGCCTGGCCGCTGGGAAGAGACTCGGCAACCCTCCGAGGCGGAACTACGCCAGACCTGCGTTCTAGCGCTGAGCATCGAAGAGGCTTCGGCCAAAATACGAACCGGGGGACCAACAGAGGAGGAGCCAGAGGACATTGCACTTCCGATTTGGGCGGGCGAACTGCCATTTGAGACCACCTGGGGTAGTCCCATCCCGGCTGCTGACTTGGCGGAGGGTGTCGGTTCCTCCGCTGCGGTTCAAGCAGGCTTACGTCGCCGCTGATAGTGCGCCCCTGTAGAGGGGACTACCTGCGTGACACTCGCGTTGTCTAGGTCAAACAGCCACCGCTCACCAACGCGACGCATTCGAGCGATTGGGCAGTCAGGCACCGCCCGATCAGTAATGACCACCGGCACCATGCCTAAGAAGCTGGCTTTGCGGGAGGCGGCAGCGATGAAGCCGACGTGACCGCCAATTGTTCCCGCTGGAGCAAGGACGACTTGTTGATGGTTAATCCAATCATCGAGCAACTCCGCATCTGCGGGTGACAAGGCCCACCGCAGAGATGGATCACCAAGAATCACAATCACTGCCCCAGGGGCTGACCTTCGCAGGTCGCTGACAGCAGACTCGAGCTGAGCAAGCGATGGTGTCACGCGCCGCCAACCAGCCACGGTGTCAGCATCGACGATGACCACGCGAACTCCGGTCATCTTGTTCGACATCTGTACCAGAATAGAGCGCCCAGCAGGGCCTTGAGCAACCCCTAGATTGGGGCCGATGTCTCAAGGTTCTCGACTCCGCTCTCCACTGTTCGTGGAGTGCATGATTTATCTGGCTATGTCCACTCCGCTAGGGCTCTTTGGTGCTGCCTGGCCGCAGCAACGACAGCAGCTTGGCCAGTCCTCTGGAGCCCTCGGTCTGCTCATTTTGGCCTATGGGATTGGGCGTTTGAGTACTGCTGCTACAGCGCTGCCGATTTTGCGCAGAGTACATATTCGTGTTGCGAACACAGCGTTGTGCCTGCTGTTTGTCGTTGCTGATCTAGTTGCAGGGTTTGGCCGAAATTTTGTGATGCTGATTGTTTGCTTTGCAGTGATTGGCTTACTGACGGGTGCATTGGACTCGCTCGGGGCAAGGTTTCAGACATTGGTGCGCAATGTTGGCAGCGCCGGGCTGATGTTTGGGTGCTACGGCCTAGGTGCTGCGCTTGGTCCCGCCGTGTCTGCGGTGTTTTCTTGGACTGCTGGGTTTGTTCTGGCCGCTCTGCTTGCCCTACTCGCAGCGCTGCTAGCAGTGAGGCCGCAGGTTGAGTGGCCAGCCGGGCTGATTGAACCGCGCCATAAACCCAAGGCGCTGGCCGCCCAGACTCGGACTGTTCCTTTGGTGCTGTCATTGTTGGCTGTGGCAGGTTTCTGCGCACTCGAGGCAACGAGCGCCAACTGGTCAGCTACCTACCTTGAAGGTGCTCGCGGGGTGTCAGCAGTGGCAGCGAGTCTGGTTGTGAGCGGATTCTGGGCGGGGATCACTTTCGGCAGATTGTTTTTGGGAAGAGTTCCATGGCCACCGAGCCGAATTCTGACAGTAGCTGGCCTGAGCGTTGTGGTGACTCTGGTTCTGATAGCACTGCTACCAACCCGCTTAGCCATGTTTGGCTTTGTCTTTTTGGGCCTTGCGCTGGCTGGGATTTTTCCTACGTTGTTGTCAACCACTGCCGATCGAGTGGGCCACGCCGCTGCCGGAAGAGTCTCTGGCTGGCAACTCCTCACCGCGAATTTGGCAGCTACTTGTGTATCAGCCTTGATGGGGCTTCTCGTGGTTCGTTTCGGGCCACAGGTCATCGTCTTTGTGCTCATGGGCGTATCCCTGTGTGCACTGCCGGTTCTGATTCTCTGTACGCGTATGCACAGCCCCGATGAACCGGCGGTCACACTGCAGCGGGTCACTGGATCCGAATATGCACCGTGACTCGGTAGTTGCTGCGAGCTTCAAACGAGTCTGCTTGCCAAGTAGAGAACTGCTCTGCGAGTACTAGCCCAGCGGCGGTGCAGTCGGCGTCTTGTTGCTCAGCGCTGTAGTTGCGGCCTAATTGGAAACCTGTGATCAGCAGTCCTCCCTCACCTAGGTGGCGGGCGCAGCCAGCAAACAATTCAGCAGTCGTTCCCGGGGGAGTAAAGAGGGGAACATTTCCTGCCATGAGCACGCAATCAAAGGTTGAGTGCAAATCGCAGTCCACCATTGACTCCAAGTGCCACTCAATATCTGGGGCAAGGGCTTTAGCCGTTGCCAGCATGGATGAGTCAGGGTCAACACCCACCACGGTGACCCCGCGGGCGGCAAGTTCAATACCGACTCTGCCAGTGCCACACCCAGCATCAAGGAGGGTCCCTGGGGTATAGCGCATCACAAAATCTGCCTCGCCATGCATGGACTTACCCCTCGCTGCGAGAGCATCAAATCGTTGCTGGTATTCCTGGCCGTCCCAGCTAGTACTCATGATTCTGTAGTACTCATGGCTTACCCTTTAGCGGCCATCAAGGGCGGCAATGACCGGCCCGAGACTGTCGATGGCGTCCATATCAACTCCCACAGAAGTAATCCCAAAGCGTTCCCGACGGTAGAGCAAGTCCTCAACAATTTGTTCGCAGGTGCCTGCGAGCGCATGCGGAGTCTTCAGTGCCTCCTCTGCAGTCAGCCCAAAGCCAGCCGCAAGTGACTCGGCAACTGCATGTCGTTCGTTGGTGACGATGACGATCTGGGTGCGGACTTGAATCTCGAGTTCAGCGAATCGCGGCCCGGCGGCTTGGGCAATCCATGCGAGTTTGCGATCTGTTGCGGCTTCGGTGGCGTCAGCCCCCACAGAAGAATCAATCACGCCTGCAGTCAATTTGGGGTTGAGCCCAATGATATTTGCATAGCGTGCCGCAAGTTGCAGCACTTTTTTACCCCCGCCACCGATGAATAACGGGGGGTGAGGCGTTTGCCGTGGTTTGGGTAGGCCACTGAGGCCGTCAATGCGATAGTGCTCTCCAAGGAAGGTGCATGGACCTTCGCTGAACAGCCCAAGAATCACTTGAACGGCCTCTTCTAAGCGGTCGATTCGTTCGCCTGGAGTATCCATTGGGATTCCTGCGCGCTCGTAATCGGCCGACATCCAGCCCGCACCAAGGCCCAGGTCCAAGCGACCATCCGAGAGTAGGTCGAGCGTGGCTGCCTCTTTGGCGAGAACGGCCGGGTGCCGGTAGTCGTTGCAGAACACCAGCGAGCCAATTCGGAGCCGGCTCGTGGCGTTGGCTGCTGCCATCAGGGCGGGTACCGGCGCAAGTTGCTCATCAAGATGATCTGACACGGTCAAGCGAACAAAGCCCAAGTCTTCTACCTTGCGAGCAAGCTCGGCCCACGATTTCGCAGTGGCCGAACCCGGTGAGGAGCACTGCACTCCGAAGGTGATCGGTCGAGGGGCGCTTGGCACAGAGGACACATCAGAACTCTAAGTTGTTCGACCTCTGTGAAGAAAGCTCGCTACGGTGAGGATCCTGCTTATGCGCAGGCTGAATCTACTAGGAAGGGCGGTCGGCAATGTCCAAGCATCACAAGGGCTCGAAGAAGCAGAAAAAATCGAACAAGGTTGCGAATCTCGTGCCAGACTCAGCGGGGCTCACACCGCAGGTGATCAGCAAGAAGCAGTATGAGAAGGAACTCGAGAAACTGCAGGTTGAGCTCGTCAAATTGCAGGAATGGGTGCAAGCTAGCGGCCAGCGCGTCGTAGTGATTTTCGAGGGCAGAGACACTGCCGGCAAGGGTGGGTCCATCCGGCGAATCTCAGAAGCACTCAACCCTCGGTACTGCCGGGTTGTGGCGCTTGGAGTTCCCTCTGATCGTGAGCGCTCCCAGTGGTACTTCCAGAGGTATGTCAATCAATTGCCTTCTGCGGGCGAGATCCTGCTCTTTGACCGGAGTTGGTACAACCGTGCTGGCGTTGAGAAGGTCATGGGGTTTTGTACCGAAGCTGAGTATGAGGAGTTCCTCTTTACTTGTCCGCAGATCGAACGGGCACTTGTGCGTTCGGGAATTCAGGTCATCAAGTACTGGCTGTCGATTAGTGATGAGGAACAAGAGCGCAGGTTCCGTGCTCGTATGACCGACCCGATAAAGCAATGGAAGCTCAGCCCGATGGACTTAGAGGCTCGTGCGCATTGGGTGGACTACGCCGAGGCCAAAGACGAGATGCTGTTGCATACCGACATCGCCGAGGCACCTTGGTTTGTGGTCGATGCTGAGGACAAAAAGACAGCACGCCTCAACCTGATTTCCCATCTCTTGGAGCAGATCCCGTATGAGGGTTTGCCCCAGCAGGAATTCGTCTTGTCCGATCGGCAAAAACGTGCCTATCAGCGCCCACCGATAGAAGATCAGAATTGGGTACCCAAGCGCTTTATTGTGAGCTGATTAGGGCCGAGCGAAGTTGCGGTCAGGGTTCTTTGGCGGTGACATAAAGCCCTCGCCTGGACGCCAACCGCTTGCGGTGAGGTCCTCAATCACGTGTGCCATGTTCAACATGTCTTCCTCGTAGCAGAACTTGCCGTCACCAGCGTAGACAAGCGTGGAGATTCCCGATTGTTCGTAGCGGCTGCCGTCTGCTCGTCGAGTGGGAAGCTGTTGGGTCCATTTGATGACAACTGTGTTGCCCGAGATCGCAGTGAACTCAATGGGGAACTCCCAGCCATCTAGGCCACGCATGCTCTCGTCGAAGAACTCAAGCAGGTTCTCTTTGCCTTGAAGGCGGCCCCAGGCTGGGTCGATATAGACCGCATCCTCTGTGAACAACTCCGCAAGGTCAGTCCAAGTTGCCTGACCGGCAGCGATTTGGTCGCGCAGTGCAACGTAGGCGGCGAGTGCAGCAGAAACCTCTTCGGCAGGATGGGTGGTCATTGACTCAGCTTGCCGCGTCTAGATCAAGTGCATCAAGCGCAACCGAATACATATCTGACCGGATCTTTGCAATCGTGGGCCCGGCCTTTGTTGCTAGTGAGTTTGCTAGTGACAGCGCAGCTGTGAGGACCTCTGATTCGGGCAGCGCCTGATCGACGATTGCAGCAGCGGCTGCCTGTTCACCTGAGTAGCGTCGCCCCGTCACCATGGACTCATGGGCAACTTGTTTGCTGAGCCGAGAGGTGATCAGTTCTCTCATCCCGTTGGTGAAGGGCAGCCCGAGGTCGACTTCAGGCAAGCAGAAATATCCGCGGTCCGCTCGCATGATCCGAAAATCATGGGAGAGCGCCAACATGGCACCACCTGCAAAGGCGTGGCCATTCATGGCCGCGACGCTCACACAAGGCAGGCGCAGCATGCGAGCAAACACGGAGTGCACCTGGGCCACGTTGCTTGCGGCTTTGTCTTTGTTGGCCATCAACCAGTCCAGATCCAAGCCATTAGAAAAGAATTTTCCGGTTCCCGTGGTGACAACTGCAACAGGCTCGGGGTGAGTCCCGAGCGCGAGTTCCTCGACAGCGGACAAGGTTCGATCGATCTGTTCCAGAAGGTCTCCGCTGAAACGGTTTTCCTCGCTATCGAATTGAAGAAGGAAGACGGCATCGTGGCGAATGAGTTCAGACATGGTTCCTTCTAAGAATTGAGCGCTGAGGATTGAGCGCTGAGTACGGTACTTGGAGCGTAGAGCCCCGCTGATTCTGGCATGCTGACGGGGATGGATGAACACAGCGGTGCCCTTGGCGAAGTAGTCCGCGTGGTTGTGGTTGGCGGCGGAGCCTCTGGGGTGCTGCTAGCTGCACGCCTGCTCGACGCAAGCGTTGCCAAGGCAGTACACGTGAGCGTCGTGGAACCGTCTGGTCGGCTAGCGGCAGGTGTTGCCTACGGGACAGATGACCCCGAGCACCTGCTCAATGTGCGGGCCTCTGGCATGAGTGCTGACCCCTCGCGGCCCAGCGATCTTGTTGAGTGGATGGCTGCCCGTGGCCTTGGTGGCCCCGATACTTTCCTGCCGCGTCGAGAGTTTCGCGAGTACCTAGTGCAGCACCTTGAGCTTGCCGCCGCCAGCGCCCAAGCGGGTAGTTTGGAAGTGCTTCAAGACCAAGTAGTTGCTCTTGAACCCAGCAGTGGTCAGACCGTAGTGAGGCTCGGCTCAGGCAAGGATCTGACTGCAGATTTTGTTGTGCTAGCTATCGGAAATCCGGCTCCGGGTATTCCCGAGCCGCTCAGGAGCCTGGCGGGCACAACAGGCTGGGTACCGGACCCCTGGGCCCCCGGAGCACTGCATGGTTTGCAGGGCAAACAGCGCATCGCGTTGGTGGGCACCGGACTCACCATGGCGGACGTGGCACTCACGCTGAGTCGTCAGAGCAGCGTATCGAAACAGCTCAAGCTGGTAGCTCTGTCTCGCAATGGGTTGCTACCGAAGAGACACCTTGTCACGCAGCCTCACCGCCCGATGCAAGTCATTGATTTGGCGGAGGATGCAAAGGATGTTCTTTCACTTCAGGCCAAGATTCGCGCCAGGACTCAAGACCAGGTTGGTGCTGAATACCCCGATGAGAACTGGCGCGAAGTTATTGATGCAATCCGGCCGTTCGCGAATGCTCTCTGGCGAAGATTCGACGATGCACAGCAGCGAATTTTTCTGAGTCACGTGCTGCGCGATTGGGATGTGCATCGTCATCGGATGTCACCCCCTACTGCGGGACGCCTTGCTGGGCTGATTTCTTCTGGTGTGATGACCACGCATGTAGGGCAGGTTCTGCAAGCTACGACCTCGCCCGAGGGCCGGATTGACCTTGCTGTCGAGATGAATGGCAGCCCGCAGCAGCTGTGCGTGGATGCAGTGGTGAACTGCACCGGCCCGGGACGTAGTTGGCTGCCTCCGGCAAACCCGGTGGTCACAGACTTGATGAGCCGTGGACTTGCTCAGCCTGACCCGCATGGTCTGGGTCTGATGACGACGGCGCAGGGTTGTCTCTTAGCTCAAGAAGGGTTGGCGGTAGAGCAGATCTTTGTGATGGGTCCGCCTCGACGGGGAACGCTATTTGAAACCACGGCAATTCCCGAGTTGCGAAGCCAAGCGCTCCATATCGCCGATCAGATCCTGCTGAGCTAGCCCTGAGACCGAGCCCTGTCACCTAGCTCAAGGACTCCAGTGCAACTAGCCGTGTTGCCAGATTCGCTGTTGCAGGGTTCGCTGACCGGACAGGGCCAGAGCATCTATGGCCTCGATCTGCTCTGCACTCAGGTGCCAGCCAAGCGCACCCGCATTCTCGGTAGCTTGACCAGCGTTTTTTGCACCCGGGATGGGCACAGCACCCTTTGAGATGATCCATTGCAGAGCAACTTGGCTTGGGGTTTTGTCCCCATGTGCCACTCCAATACGACGCAGATTCTCTACGATTAGGTCTATGCGCTCCATGGGATGTGCTGAGAAGGTGCGCTTTCCAGGCGGAGGGTTCGCCGCTGAGTATTTTCCGGTCAGACGACCTTGACCGATCGGCGAGTAAGCCAACGGCACCACCGCAAGGTCCCTGCAGGCCTGCAGCAGGCCAGAAGTCTCTGGCATGCGTCGCAAAGGGGAGAATTCAATTTGATTCGAGGCTAGTGACAAACCTCTAGCTGCGAGCGCCGCTTGGATCGAGCTCATCTCCCGAATCGAATAGTTCGAAACGCCTACAGCACGGATCAATCCCTCGGCGTGAATGGTGGCGAGTGCATCAGCCATTGCGGCATGGGTCCGCAGACTGATTGGTCCGTGAATCTGATACAGGTCAATGCAATCAAGGCCGAGGCGTTCGAGTGAACCGAGTACTGCTGTGCGCATAGCTGTCCGCAAGCGTGGCTTGTGAGGAAGTGGCATGAATTTGGTGGCGATCAGTACCTGGGACTTGCGCTCGGGGTCCGATGCAAGCAATTTGCCAATAATGCGCTCGCTTTCACCCTTGCCGTACACCTCAGCAGTATCAAAGAGCGTTACCCCAGCGGTCAGCGAAGCATCCCATGCCTGTTCGATCGAGGCCTCAGTAAGAGCCGAGTCGTACCCACCCATACCCCAAGTGTCGCGATCTCCCCACGACCAAGTCCCCACTCCTAGGGGAGCAGCAGTCATATCGCACCCGACAAAACTGATGGTCTTGGAGCCTCGATCGGGTTGTGCCGCTGGATACATCTGCAGAACAGTAGAGGCGATTCAGCTTTCTGTGCTTACTCGGTGATGACTCTGTGCTGGCTCAGGGGGTGTGAGCGTCGAAGAAATCCAAGACTCGTTCAGAGGCCGAGATCTGCATATTGGTTGGCCCGGTAACAAATTCCACCAGAGTTTTTGCTCCGGCCCAGGTATGGCCTGCACCGATCATTCGCCAATATTGCACCCTGCGGCTCTCGCTGCATCCCTGATAGGTGTCAACGATTACGGAGGAGAACAACTGCTCCGAGACTGCCCTCGGGTCACAACCCGATCGTGCAGCGTTGGTCGCGACAACGCGGTCAACAGAGAGTCCTTCCGGGGGAGCGAATGCCACCTTGCTGCCGGCAAGAGGAGCAATTGGATCTGCGCTGCCATGCAAAATCATGACGTCAGTCCCGGCTGACTCGGGGCAGAGGTCGGTCAGATTTGAGCCACCCGAAGCCGCGATGCCAGCCATGCGCCATGGCATCGTGCAAGAGAGCGCCTGTGCCATGGCGGCCCCTGCAGAGAATCCAGCAGCAAATTCACGGTTGCGGTCAACGCAGAGGGAGTCCTCAACGGTGTCGAGCGCAGCTGACAGGTAGCCAAGATCATCGACTCCATAGTCAAGACCGCCCGGTACTGCCCAGCGTGGACCGGGCTCGCTGCCGAGCGGCGTAATCACGATGTAGTCGCGAGCAGTGCCAGCCGCAGCAAGCTGAGAGTATTGATCCCAGATTCGGGCATTCAGCGTGAAGGGATGCAGGCTCACGAGAACGGGTAGTGGCTCACTGCCGGCGAATCCCGCAGGCGCAGTAGCAGCGGCCGGAAGATCCAACAACGCATTACGGCTTCCGTTAGCAGTAGTAACCCTGAGTACGGATCGTCCAGTTGGGGGTCTTGGCGTGGTGGAACTGCACCCCGCCGAGGGTGCGACAGTCGAGTTGGCCACTTTGCCGCGTCCGATTGGTTGGGGGCGAACTGTTGGGCCGGGAGCAACCGGCGGCACGCAGGCGACAAGGAGCACGGTCGTTACAAGAACGGCGCATGCCGCAGCGGAAATTCTGTGAACTGATCTTTTTTGCTTTGCAGAAAATTGAGTTGACATCGCCCAGTCCCGTCCTGAGAGTCGTGATGTCTAGGCTAGCCACTCATCTGCTTAAGCGGCGATTTGATCAACCCACATGTTGAGATACGCGGTGTTCATTGCGCAGGTGGGAATGTGGCCATTGCAGTCCGTTGAGGACACCAGGTCTAGCCAAGGGTTCGTGCCCGTCAGCCAGGTTGTGACAAAAAGGCTGAATGCTTGCGCCGCAGGAACTAGGGGATCTTGCACACCATGAGCGATGTAGCCGGGTGCATCGCCAGCGTCAGCGAGGGTCACTGAGGATGCTGCCTGAATGGCTTCTGCGCTGGCATTGGGACCAAGCCAAGCGCGCTGTTGAAGCTGCGCCACACCCGGTACTCGCAGGTCATAGATACCGGAGATAGCAATCCACCCGTCGACAGGTGAACTGTTGCCGCGTGGGCTGTTGGGATTGTTTGCTCCCAGTCCAATAAGGGCTGCAAGGGTTCCACCTGCAGAGTGCCCAGCGACAATGACCGTTGCGGGGTTCATGCCGTAGTTCGGCCCGGCTGATCGAGTCCAGTCAATGGCCGCTGACACGTCTGCCACTGCAGCTGGGAACTGATTCTGGTTGCCGGAGGTGAGCCGGTAGTCAATATTCAGCACGGCAAAACCGCGATCTATCTGATCCATGACCGGTGTTGCGTAGGCCGCAATCTGCTGTCGGGAACCAGAATAAAAACCGCCTGCGTGAACCAGGACGATTACCCCTTTGTTTCCCCCTGCCTGTGGCAGGTAGAGGTCTGCGATTAGGCCGGGTGAGTATTCAACCGTTCCAGCAGACACATAAGGTGCCGTTGCCGAACGGCTTGTTTGCCTACCGGCTGTAGGCACCACGCAAGAACCCAAGACGCACGAGATGCCGATCAAACTCAGTGCTGCTAAGAGGCTGCGATGGCGTGGCTTGATCGGTGACACCCGTCCAGTGTGCCTCTAGACATGGGTAAAACCACCCAACCTGTTCTAATTTGTGGAGCAATGAACGCAAACACGGTACTGCTTGCGTTGACCATTGGGCTGAGCCCGCTTGCGGCGCTTGCTTCGTTGCTGTTGCTGAGTTCTGAGCGAGGAACCAAGAAGGCAGCAGCGCTTGCAGTTGGTTGGGTCACAGCAGTGGCTGTGGTGGGGTTTGGAACCCTGTTTCTTGAGGGCCAAGTCGAGAGCGGCTCGGGCAGCACATCCGCGACGGTTACAGCAGTTATAGACATTCTGCTTGGCCTGATTGCAATTTTTGCAGCGATTCGGGTTCGCAGGCAGGAACAACATGGTGGCAAGAAAACTCCAAAGTGGCTGAGTCAGCTTGACCAGATGTCGCCACTTCCAGCTCTTGTACTCGGTGCGTTCCTGCCGCCCTATGCACTAGCTGTTGCTGGTGCAAACAATATTTTGAAGGATTACAGCAGCCAGCCTGCGCGGCTCGGCGCAATGGTCATCTTCACCCTCGTTGCTTCACTTGATGTGCTGGTTCCCTTGCTCGTTGTTCTCGGCAGCCGCCAGCCCGAGCCACTTCTTGCCAAGTGGCGGGCACTACTGCTCGAACATTGGCCCAAAGTACTGCTCTGGCTGTTCCTGCTCATTGGGCTGTACCTCATTGCCAAGGGCGTGAATGCGCTGGTTTGAGCCATCCGATTAGCCATCCGATTAGACTGCCTACGTTCGGATTACAGGGGGTCTGTTGTGGCTGATGTAGCTGTTGTAGGTGATGTGTCTGAGGTTGCGGAATCTCCAAACGGGGTTGGGCAGCAACCCTCTCTGGGGTTCTTGCTCGCCGGCTTATTAGCAGGCGCTGGAGTTATCCATCTGGTCATGATTCCCTCACACATCGGGGAGTCCTGGGCCGAAGGAATCGCCTTCGCCGTCGTGGGCTGGGCTCAGATTGCTGCAGGCGTTGCGCTGCTTCTAGGTCGAGGGTCGCGCAGGCTCTACACAGCGGTGATTCTTGGAAGCGCCGGAGTTGTCGCGCTGTGGGTTTGGAGCCGCACGGTCGGGCTTCCCTTCGGCGCACATGCCGGAGTTGTTGAGTCAGTTGGCTTGGTTGATCAGATTTGCGCGGCTCTGGAACTGGGGGCGGTACTTGTTGCCGGTGCAATGTTGTTCGCCCCGTCTCGCTTGCGCATCGGCATGCTCGGCGCCTCGGTTGCGGCAATTGCTGTGCTTGGCCTTGCAACAGCGGCCATTGTCAGCCCCGATGCATCTTCTCATGGTGCTCACGCAGATGGCGCTGCTACTGCTGCTGGGGCAACCGCGGCCCACGCGGATCACGCCGCAGGATCAGGGCATGTCGCGCAGATGGCAGCGATTGACCTTGCGCGTTGCGATTTAGGATTTAACCCTCAGTCCTACTGGGATGATGCGGCGAAAATGGGCGTCGATACCTATGGCGGAGGAAGCATGCAGGTGGCAGCCGCGCCAACCTTGAACGAGCTTGTATCCGGAGGGGACCCTCTTGAAGGTCGGGGCTCCGAGGGCCTTGACAAGTTGATAGCGGCCACCTCGCAAAGTTCTGGTGGTGAGGGCGCGGCGGCGGGCTTGATTGTTTCCCTTTCGGATGCCACCGATGCCGATTACACAGCATGGACGAGGTGGATGGGAGCTATGGCTGCTTCAGGTACGGCTGGCGGAGGACACGGTCACGCGAGTTCTGCTGCCGCTCCCTCCGATAACGGTGGCCACGGTGGCCATGCTGGCCCTCAGCCTTGGACTGCCATGGTGGATCAGAAGCAGTGTGACACCTTGGATGCCGAGCTTTCATTAGCTCGCTCAACGGCCCTGAAGTATCCAACCGCTGCCGATGCAATGGCTGCAGGTTGGGAGCGAGTCACTTTTTATGTACCTGGCATAGCGGCGCACTACATGAAGTACGGCGTTGTTGATGGCAAATTCCAGATTGATCAGCCCGAGATGATTCTGTACGACGGCAACAGTCCCGAGGCACGAGTGGTTGGTCTGAGCTACTACATGATTCAGCCGGGCCAAGCCGAGCCCAGTCAGGGCTTTACGGGCGCTAACGATCACTCGCATCGGCATGTGGGTTTGTGTAACAAAGCAGGGGTGGGGGTCATCGGTGATTCAACACTTACTGCTGAACAGTGCGCAGCAATCGGAGGCATCAAGAGCGATGGTTCAAAAGGCTGGATGAGCCATGCATGGGTAGTCCCAGGATGTGAGAGCCCTTGGGGAGTCTTCAGCGCTGCGAGCCCCTTGTTGGACGGAAAATTGGAACAGGCTTCAACCACAAATGCCGGAGCCTGTTCTGGCTCTGGGGTCAGGGACCGCTACGAATTGCGCTCTGGTCGGCCACCGGTAGCGAGCCAGACAGAAGTAAAGGAGTCTGCGGCAGGGGAGTAGAGTTCCAGTACCGCTGCACTTCTTGGATCGCACCCCCCGGAGCCTGAATGAACGCACCAAGCCCCAAACTGATTGATCGGTCGGCATCGATATTCGTAGCCGGCCACCGAGGCCTCGTGGGCTCGGCGCTTGTGCGTCGACTGCAGTCAGAGGGCTGGAGCCAAGTGCTCGTTGCAGGTCGGGAAGAACTCGACCTTCGTGATCAGGCAGCAGTCAATGCATGGTTTCGGGCAAAACAGCCGCAATATGTGATTCTTGCTGCAGGAACTGTGGGCGGCATCCTGGCGAACTCTACGAGGCCAGCCGAGTTTCTGTACGACAACTTGATGATTCACGCAACGGTGGTGGAATCAGCTCGTGAGACCCAGGTAGAGAAACTCCTCTACTTAGGAAGCTCATGCATCTACCCTCGTCTCGCCAAGCAACCCATCACTGAAGACGAGTTGCTGACCGGCCCGCTCGAGCCGACAAACGAGGCGTATGCGATTGCAAAAATCGCTGGGATCAAGATGTGCGACGCCTACCGAACCCAATACGGATGCAATTTTATTTCTGCGATGCCCACCAACCTGTACGGCATTAACGACAATTTCGATCCCGAATCAAGCCATGTGCTTCCCGCAATGATTCAACGTTTCCATCAAGCAAAACTGACCGGGGCAGAGTCCGTCGCCATCTGGGGTTCCGGAACCCCTCTGCGGGAGTTCTTGCATGTAGATGACCTTGCAGCCGCCTGCATGTTCCTGCTTGATCACTTCAATGAACCTGGTCCTATCAATGTCGGCGCAGGCAAAGAAATCTCGATCGGTGACCTTGCCCAAGTAATTGGGCAGATCGTCTACCCGGAAGCTCACATCGTGTTTGATGCCTCGAAGCCAGACGGAACCCCTCGCAAATTGCTCGACTCAGGTCGGCTCGATGCGCTTGGCTGGCATGCCTCGATCCCTCTCCACCAAGGAATTGAAGACACGTATTCTTGGTATCTGGATCAACTTGCCTGAGTCAATATTGGTTGTCTGTACTGCCAACATCTGCAGGTCCCCAATGGCTGAACGACTCCTGCAACGTGAAGCAGAGCAGCGTGGAGTTGCAGTTGAGGTGTCATCGGCAGGAGTCCTAGCTCGGCCAAATATGCCAGCGGCCTCTGGTTCAGTTACGGCGCTTGCAGCGTATGGGCTTGATCTATCTGATCACTTGAGTAAGCCCTTAGCTGACCTAGATGAACATGCTGATCTAGTCCTCACGATGGAGGCGGCGCATATTCCCAGGGCTGTGGATGGCCAGAGTGGGTTGTTTCGACGCACGTTCACACTTCCAGAGATTGTGAGACGGTCTCGGAACGTTGGTCCGAGGGGTGATCTGGATCTTGAGGAGTGGATTGAGGCTCTGAACGAGGGCCGCACTGCTCAAGGAGTGCTGTCCTCACAGGATCTTGATGTTGCTGACCCCTACCGCGGGAGTTCGATCGGGTTTCAGTCTTGTGCGGCTGAACTCGACAAATTGTGTTCTCAATTTGCCCAGAGCATGTGGGGAAGCCCATCTGTGATGCTCTAAACTTGGGCACTATGCAGCAGCGTGGCGAGAAGGGTTTGTGGGTACTTGCAATCGGCATTTCAGTCGTTGCCGGGTTTGCAATTGCTGGATTCCCGGGGATCCGCAGCCAAGATGCCGATGCACTCCCTACGACTACGGTCGAACGCAGCAGCTCACGAGCATCGAGCAGCACGACCACCCCTTCTACAACTACTACGTCGACTACGGCCACGACGGTGATCGCGTCGACTACGAGTACAGCTGCCGCCCCGAATGTTGTCGTGAAGTCGCCTCAGGAACTGACGGTCAGGGTTGGCAATGGCACTCGGACCTCGGGTGCAGCGGCGAAAGTCTCTGAACAGCTCGCTGCTCAGGGCTACAGAACCCGAACGCCAACGGATGCCAAGGTGAATGACCTCGCAGCCACCACGGTCTATTACCGGGGTCCGCACCAAGCCGAGGCCGAGGTGCTCGCCAATGCGATCGGTTTGAGCGCTGTGGACGTTCTCCCGATCACGGACCCGTCTCCCATTGAGCCAGATGGCGCAGAACTAATTGTTATCGTTGGAACCAATCAGACTGGGTGAGGCATCTTCGGTTTTCGAACCGGAGGTTTTGGCCGATTTCTTGGCTGCATCTTGAGTGTTCTTTGCGCCGTATCCATAGCCGTATCCATAGCCGTAGGTGCTGCTGTCTCCCCTGAACCGATTCAGGACTGCTCCGATGAGTGGAGAGTCAACTTGTCTCAATTGGCTGACAGCTTTGGCTATCTGGTTGCGATCTGAATTGCCTACAGAGGCCACCAAGATGACGCCATCTGCAACGGCGGATAAGACCAGCGGGTCTGATACTGCAAGAACTGGTGGAGAATCGATGACTACTAGGTCTGCGACATCGGCCATGCTAGCGAGCAGTGCTTGGGCCCTTTTGCCGGACAGAAGCTCGGATGGGTCAGGGGGGATTGGACCAGAGGGGACCACCAACAAGTTGGGCTCGCCGGGGATTCGTTGACCGATACCTTCGAATGTTCCTTCACCAAGCAAGAGAGAGGTGAATCCGTGCTCATTGCTCAGGCCAAAGCAACGGTGAATTCGTGGGCTGCGAAGATCGCAATCAACCAGAACAACTCGCTTGCCTGCCCGAGCTACGGCTACAGCGAAGTTGGCAGCAGTTGTGGTTTTACCGTCACCTGGCCGCGGGCTGGTGACCTGCACCGTGCGAATCGGCCGGTCGATGGCAAGGAACTGCACGGCAGTACGAAGACTCCGGTATGCCTCAGCAGGGTATGAAGTTGGGTCTGTGCTGCTGATTACAGACATCTCATTGCCCTTGCTGTCGCCCTCGTAGAGGGGAATCACAGAGAGAACATCTAGGCCAGACACACTCTTGAGTTCCTCCTCTGAACGCAGGGAGGTGTCTAGGTTTTCAAACAGCAGAGCCATAGCAGCACCGAGCAAGAGTCCTAAGAGCATTGCTACAGCAATGTTGTTCAGCATTTTCGGGGAGTAGGGATCGGAGGGGACTGTTGCCCTGCTAATGATGGAAGCACCACCGCCTTGGAGGAGTTCCGCTGACAGGTCTAGGTTTGCGGTGAGCTGATCTAGGCGGGTTCGTTCCAGATCCAATGCGGTCAGCCGGGAGGCGTAGGATTCCGTGATCCGTGAGGCCTCTTCCGCTTGGGTGAAGCTCCTCGGAAGCGCAGCAATCGCATTGTCACGTTCAGCTTGCAAAGAACTTATTTTTTCATCGAGTTGGTCGGCTTGGGCCTGGATCGTCTCGGCTGCACCCACGTATTCGTCCACGAGCGAAGCTCTGCGAACATCAATGAATGCCGCTGCGTAGGCATTTGCTATGGCTGCGGACGCAACTGCATTTGTGCTCGTCGCCGTAATGGTCATGATGTCGGACTCTGCATTGGCAGAGACGGTGACCTCGGGCTTAAAACCGAGTTCTTTGGTGGCTGCCTCAACCACTCGCAAGCTTCGGGCCAGACCGAGCTCGTTTTCCATCAGCGGGCGAGCATTTTGTGCTGATTGCGCAACCTCCGGGTTCAAGAGGGCAGAGCTACTCCCTTGACGAATCAACAGGTCCGATTCTGCTTTGTACCTAGGAGTCTGAAGGGTAGTAGCCACTACAGCAGTGAGGACCACTGTGAGCACGCAAGAGAGAATCAGCCACTTTCGTCGGCGAGCAACAGCAATTGCGTCACGAATTCCATTTGTTTGTTCTGCAACTGACGCTGGCATAAGTAAATCGATTCTACTCTCTGCGGTACCTTGCCCGCAGCCGGTGAACATGTTTGGAAGGCTTAGTTAGGACGGAAGGTCACTTCAACAGGGGTTCTCCATTGGGAAGGAACCAAACCCGTTGCCTGGCCTTTGAGGATGTCCAATCGGTTCGAGGTTGAAGCTTGGAACTGCTCCCCGTCGCTAACCGTAACGGTATAGCGGTCAGGGTTGACCATGGGCTGGGCAGATACATCAAGGCGGTACTCCGGTCCCGGGTTGATCTGGCCGGCGAGTTGGTAGCTCAACTCCTTGGTCATACCGGCCGGAACTTCGAGGATGAATCGGTAGGAGTAGCCGCCAAACTCCTCTTGAGTTTCAACAGCCGTTGCGACACCGTCAACAAGCAGACCTTTGAGTACCAGCGCAGAGTGAACCGCCAGCACCATTTTGTTGTTGCCTGCTGGGATGCTGGCGTTCCCAATCACAATCGGGGGGAGGCCAGAACTGGGAGCATCGTTTCTGATTTCGACCTGAGCTGTGGCCTGTACTGCGCCTGTACCTGGATCGAACACTGCTTTGTAGTTGATACTGCGGTGCAAAAAAGAGTCGATCTTGTTGGCATTCGCGTTGAACCCTCTTATGGAGAGGAAGTCACGTCCCGGCGTGGTTCCAAAGGCACCAGAGACTCCCGTGGCGGCCAGAGTCTGCTGCTCTTGGGGATCAAAAGAGATGAGCATGAGATGACCACCGCGAACGGCCGGCGCAAGAGTCGAGACTATTTTTGCCGGACCAGGTAGCGGTCTGTTGAACAGTGCCTCGGTGACTGCTTGAGCTACCTCTACTAGCACGTCCGTTCGGCCCGAAGAGTCCTGTTCAAATTGCACGTACTGACCGGCTTGCAGGTACTGCTCCACAGTCGTGGCATCAAGCGTGCGTTCTGCAGCCGGCACATCCACTGCTCCGGTGAGTTCTAACAGAGCTGCTACTCCGGTTGGATCGGCCAGGATCACACCGTCCACCTGGGTAGAAGTTGCCGCAGCGAAAGCATCGCGAGCAGCTGCTGCAGCGACAGAAAAATCGGCCGCAGCGGTGACGTTATTGAAATATCTATCCATCTGATAGCGACCGTAGATATTGCCAAATTGGGCATCACCGATTTTGGGTGCAGCGGCCTCTAAGGCCTCATTGAGTTCGCTGGCCTTGCCGGACTGCAGGAGTTCGACCCGACCGTTGGTGACTGTGATGAGTACGTAGCCGCCGACAAATCCACCAAGCTCACGAGTCTCTGCAGGATTTGTGGCAAGCACCAAGTACGTCCTTGGTCCGTTTACCCCCAGGATGCCATCTGTACTGCGAAGCACTTTGGCAGTTGTTGCTGCTGCCGGAGCAGCGGAAC